>JAHDHI010000047.1 GCA_020631395.1 Bizionia sp. | reverse complement strand
AACCGAACACAGACCAGAAGAAGACCTTCAAGGCGCATTTTGCTCTTAAGAGGTAACATCCGACTTTAACATTTTTTGAACAATAAAATACTGAATCCTTACTTATATTTGCAATCTAATTGTGATTGATGAGGGATTCGGTATTCTTTTTTACATTCTTATGCTTTTTGACTGCTACTTCACAGAACATTTCTGTTGATAGCCAGAGTCATACTCCACAACAGCTTATCGAAGATATTTTAATAGACAGTAATTGCATCGCCAATGTTCAGGTAACCAATACCGTTGGTGGTGATTTTAATGGAGCAGACCAAAGCTATGGTTTTTTCGATGCTTCAGGAACCTCCTTTCCTTTTCAAAGCGGCATCGTTTTAAGTACGGGAAGGTTGGCAAATGTTCAGGGTCCCAATACGACTTTAAGTGATGACGATGCTCCCAATTGGTCTGGAGATGGTGATTTAGAAACCGTCCTTCAAGAAAACAACACACTCAATGCAACTATTTTGGAGTTCGATTTCACATCCATTGCCAGTGAAGTTAGCTTTAGATATATTTTTGCATCAGAGGAATACCAAGAAGGGAACCCAAATACTTGTCAATTCTCAGACCTATTTGGTTTTTTAATTCGCCCTATTACTGACACAACCTATGAGAACATAGCTTTGGTTCCCAATACGTCGATCCCAGTAAAAGTAACTACCGTACATCCAGAAATCCCCAATGCTTGTGAAGCAGAAAACGAAATCTACTTCGAAAGCTTCAATGGCAATGTGTCACCTATAAATTTCAATGGTCAAACCAAAATATTAACAGCTACTGCCAGCATCATACCCAATGAGACGTATCATGTGAAACTAGTCATCGCGGACGAACAAAACTTTCGTTTTGACTCCGCTGTTTTTCTTGAGGCAGGTAGTTTTCAGCTCAATACAAATCTAGGTCCTGATAGACTATTCGAAAACCAGAATCCTGTTTGCCAAAACGACACCATAACTTTAAATGCCTCTCAGCCCGGAATGACGACTTACAAGTGGTTTAAGGACGGTATAGAATTAGCAACGGAAACCAATGCTACATTGTTAGTCGCTCAAGCTGGCATCTACAATGTAGAAATTACATTGGACAACGGTTGTATTTCCTATGGTGAAATTATTATTGAATATGCACAAAACCCCACAGTCTTCAACACTACTTTGATCGCTTGTGACGTTGACTTAGATGGATTTACGACTTACAATCTGTTTGATGCCACGCAAGATATCATAAATGGCGACAACAATTTAAGTATTTCCAATTTTTACAATACCCTTGCTGATGCCGAAATGAGCAACAACGAGATTGCACAACCCAACTCATATAACAACACTGGCATTTCGGAAATCGTTTATGCCAATGTGATCAGTCAATTGTCAGGTTGTTCTTCCATAGCTGAAGTTACCTTGGACATTTCAACAAATACATTGCTCCTTCAAGACGTCGATTCTTGTGATGGCGATGTCGTAGATGGATTCGCTTCTTTTGATTTGAACGACATAATTACTCAAATAACTCCTTTGGTTCCAACCAACTCAAACATCTACTTTTTTCAAACATTGGACGACGCCTTTTCAAATACAAACATTCTTACTGGAAACTACACTAATATGCTTCCTGACTCCGAAGACATATTCGTAAAGGTAACCACGGAGACAAATCAATGCCATGCCATATCTCCATTGACTTTGAATGTTCTACCCAGCCCAGAATTATTGGAGGATGAATCCATATTGTATTGTTTAAATACTTTCCCTGAAACGCAAACATTACAAGCAGGAGTGCTAAACGATTCGCCAGCCAACTATAGCTATCAATGGCTATTGAACGGGGTAGACACAGGTGTTACGTCCAGCTTCATAGACATCAATGAAATAGGAACATATGCAGTGGTCGTCACATTGGAAAATGGCTGTTCGAATATGAGGGAGATAACGGTTGTCGCTTCTGAGGCTCCTACAGTAGAAAACTTGGACTATACGGAGCTTACTTCGAACAATGTGGCTACGATATCTGTTTCAGGGATTGGTGACTATGAATATGCCATAGACGATGAGAATGGTTCGTACCAAGATGAAAACACCTTTAATTATCTAACCCCAGGTTTTCATACCATCTATATTCGTGACAAATTGGGATGTGGCAATGCTTTCATTAGTTTTTCTATTATAGGTTTCCCTCAGTACTTTACTCCTAATGGGGACAATGTACACGATACTTGGAAGCCTTATGGTATAAACCAACAATTCAATTCACAATTGAAAATTCAAATCTTCAATCGTTACGGCAAACTAATTCGTTCCATAAACCCTTTACTTGGATGGAATGGTACTTTAGATGGTAAAATATTGCCTAGTGATGATTATTGGTTTCTCTTGACACATACAAACGGAAAAGAATACCGAGGACATTTTGCACTAATAAGGTAATGCTTTAAATTTACAGAATGCGTTTTAAAATTGAATCCGAATTTAGTCCGACTGGGGATCAACCCAACGCCATCAAACAATTGGTAGATGGTGTGAATTCCCTTGAGAAGTACCAAACTTTATTGGGTGTTACGGGTTCGGGCAAGACATTTACCGTCGCCAATGTCATTGAGACCGTACAGCGCCCTACTCTAGTGCTGGCTCACAATAAAACATTGGCTGCGCAATTGTATTCTGAATTCAAGCAGTTTTTCCCAAACAATGCTGTTGAGTATTTTGTTTCGTATTATGATTATTACCAGCCAGAAGCCTATATCCCTACTTCTGGCGTCTACATAGAAAAAGACTTGTCCATAAATGAAGAAATAGAAAAAATGCGTTTGAGCACAACTTCTTCTCTTTTGTCAGGACGTCGTGACGTTATCGTAATAGCCTCTGTTTCTTGCCTGTATGGCATAGGAAACCCTGTAGAGTTTCAAAAAAACGTAATTACGCTAAAAAGAGATCAAGAGATTTCTAGAACAAAATTGCTACATAGTTTAGTTCAGAGCCTATATTCTAGGACAGAAGCAGATTTCAGACATGGAAACTTCAGAATAAAAGGCGATACTGTCGATATCTTCCCCAGTTATGCGGACGACGCCTTTAGGATTCACTTTTTTGGAGACGAAATCGAAGACATAGAAGCTTTCAACATTCAAACCAATGAAGTAGTCGAAAAATACGATAGACTTACCATATACCCTGCAAATATGTTTGTAACATCGCCAGAGGTTCTTCAAAACGCAATCAAAGACATCCAAGACGACTTGGTTAGGCAATATGATTATTTCAAAGAAATAGGAAAACATTTAGAAGCAAAAAGGCTCAAAGAGAGAACGGAATTCGATCTTGAAATGATTAGAGAACTTGGGTATTGTTCGGGCATTGAAAACTATTCTCGCTATCTGGACGGTAGACAACCTGGGACACGCCCTTTCTGCCTATTGGATTATTTTCCAGATGATTTTCTGATGGTAGTAGATGAAAGCCACGTTACGGTATCACAAGTACACGCTATGTATGGTGGAGATAGGAGTCGAAAGGAAAACTTGGTGGAATATGGTTTCAGGCTACCTGCAGCCATGGACAATCGCCCATTGAAATTTGAAGAATTCGAAGCCTTACAAAATCAGGTGATATATGTTAGTGCTACACCTGCAGACTATGAATTGCAAAAAACCGATGGCATTTACACAGAACAAGTTATTAGGCCCACAGGTCTGTTAGATCCAATTATAGAAGTCCGCCCAAGTTTAAATCAAATCGACGACCTCATTGAAGAGATGCAACTACGCATAGAAAAAGATGAACGTACGTTGGTTACGACCTTAACCAAACGCATGGCTGAGGAGCTCACCAAATACTTGACACGCATAAACATGCGTGTGAGGTACATACATAGTGACGTTGACACCTTGGAACGCGTGGAGATTATGCAGGATCTACGCAAAGGTCTGTTTGACATCTTGGTAGGTGTAAACTTGCTTCGAGAAGGCTTGGATTTACCTGAAGTTTCACTTGTTGCCATTTTAGATGCGGATAAAGAAGGTTTTTTAAGATCTGCTCGTTCTTTGACTCAAACAGTAGGTAGAGCAGCTAGAAATCTTAACGGCAAGGCCATCATGTATGCTGACAAGATTACCAAAAGCATGCAGAAAACAATTGATGAAACGGAATACAGGAGGGGCAAGCAAATTGCATACAACACCAAACACAACATATCACCAAAAGCGTTGAACAAAAGCTTGAACAACGCACTCACCCAAAACTCGGTAAGTACTTATAGCTACGAATTGGAGGCGCTGAAAGCTGCTGAACCAGAAAGCGAATATCTTAGCAAGTCAGAATTGGAGAAAAAAATTAGAGAGAAACGGAAATTAATGGAGCAAGCTGCAAAAGCTTTGGACTTTATCATCGCTGCACAGCTTCGTGATGAAATAAAAGGATATCAAGATAAGCTAGAGGCTTTAAAGATGTAGTTGCATGCTACCATAGTCGAGTTGTTAGTTGTTACACATCATTCCCATTGTAGAAATTTTAATTGTATTGTACTTTGAAAATATCTATAAGCAAATCCACCGGCACTATATTGTCCGGAAAACCTTCCATTAGATGCAACACTCTGGTTATTGACTCATTACTTAATCCCATCCTTAAACCAAAGTTATAAAGCTTGACGATTTCCTTTTGGGTTTTTCCACTACCTATGTTCATTAATAACACAAGCCTATGAAATTGCACAATGCGTTCACTGTGTGATTTCAAATGTGTATAATTAACGGGATGCTCTACCAAATAATTAAAGTCTTCGACAGAAATACTCAACTGAAGAGCAACACCTTTGAGAAAATTATATTCCACCTTTTTTATTGCATCATCACTTTTGGCAAAAGCTATCATTTCTGATAATAGACTTAGTTTTTCTACTCTATTCATAACAATTTCAACATTTTTTTTGCACAATATAAAATTACGAACAATCCATATTTAATAATCGTATAAAGCACGTATCTTGTCGAAAAAACGGTAACTTTACATCGTATTTTTACTACTTTTCATCAATAAACTCATTTTAAAATACAAAAATAAAAATCCAACGCATTAATTTTCAAACAATTACAAATGACTAACAACGATATTTTTAAAAAGCTAAGAGTTGCTCATCAGCTACGTGATGATGATATTATCAAAATTTTAAGCCTTGTGGATTTTAGAATATCAAAAAGTGAGTTGGGTGCATTGTTTAGACGAGAAGATCATCCGAAATATATGGAATGTGGAGATCAAATTCTTCGCAATTTTTTAAACGGATTAGTTATTCACTTACGTGGACCAATGCCTCCAAAGGGGTCTAAAAGCACACCAAAGAAAAAGGGCAGCGAATAAATAGTTGCCCTTTTCTTTTTCATCTAATTCCCACTTATTCCACAGAAACCATTCTCACTGGTACCTTGTAAATTTTTCGATTTCCAAATTTTTGGGACAACTTATTGTAATTCAACCTGTTTTTAATATAATTTTCCAATACCGAACTATCGGTGTCTACCGTTAATACTACAATTTCATTTTCCTCATTGAGTGTAAAAGTCACACTCGCCAATAATTCCTTATTGATCTGAAAGTTAGGATTGTCCAATAATGCATAAATTTCCTTGGCCACCAAAGAAGGTTCTGTACCCTTCTTTGGATTCGTATTGGCCATCAAGACATTTGCAAAGGTCAATGCCAATACCAACAATAATAATTTTACTCTTTTCATGATTCTTTTAATTTTTCTGCTTATTTATATTTAATTTGTTTTTTAATTCCATCGTTGCCCTCTTGTCGACAGGCCTTGACATACATCCCATTAATACTCTAACTGTCAACACTCCCAAAATTAGATATAAAAAAAGAGTGACATATTACACTATCCTTAATAAATGTAAACGATATGGTTATTTAAAGGTTGCTTTAAAGTAAACAATGTCAGTTGACAACTCTTCCTCTTGAGCGGCTAGGCTTTTTAATTGATTATTTGGTTGTAAAACGTACTGGTACCTTGTATGTTCCATTGTTCTTTATTTCTTTTAAGAGCAACTGCTTATAGTTGAGTCTGTTCTTTATGAAATTCTCCAACTCCTTATTGTCCGTATCGACATTCAAAACGACTATTTCATCGTCTTCGTTGAATACAAATGTCACTTCTGTCGAAATGTCCTCTGTAATTTTAAATTTAGGATTCTTCAATAGAGCCTTAATTTCCATAGCCAAAGCTTGAGGGTCAACATTTTCCTGATTAATACCGTTGTTTGCAGAGGTCAAACTTGTTGATGCAATTGCCAAAACCAGCAATACTTTTTTAATTGTCGTTTTCATGATATTACATTTAGATTAATAATTATATACATAAGACCATGATCGTCAAACAATCGTTACAGGAATTAACGGTAGTTAACATTTCTTAACCCCCCATTAACAATCTAAAAATCAACTTATTCCAAATAAAAATAAGAACAACCTGTACAGATTGCTCTTATTTGAAAAGTCATAAAGACCAGAATTGGCCATAAAAACTTTGAAGTTACTGCAATAAGAACCTTTCAATTGTCTTTCTTGCAATTGTTATGAAGGTAAAATTCACCCCATTCCATCGAAATTGACTTTGATTTGCGCAAAGGTCTCTTTAGCTGTTTAACAAGACAGGATCAGGACGTTTTCGTCTTGTCTATAGGCTATTCTTCTCAAAAAAAAGACAAAGCCTCTTAATGTTAACAGAAAATTCAAATGAAGACTAGTAACATTGGACTGAAAACATAGAACCTTTATTTACTGAAAACGAAACCATTATGTTCCTTGTTTCTATTTCTTGATGAATTTCCCAATGACGGAACCATTTTTTGTAGATACTATTACGACATAAGTTCCTACTGCCAAAGGACTGACATCAATGCCGCCAGTTTTTTCTAGAGAGAACATAACCGTTCTTCCATTCACGTCTTTAATTTCTATCGATTGAACGGGAAACTCATCAGGTAATCGAACGTTCAAAAAACCTTCTGCAGGATTCGGAAAGAGTTTAACTCCATTCATTGCCAACTCATTGTTGGTTACAGACAATGTGTTAGTTATCAAAGCCTCTCTTGATGGTGTCGTTTGATCGACACCTAGACCTGGCACACTAACGGCAATGTCGGAAGTTCTAAAAACCAAAGCCCCATCCACATCCTTATAATAGTAGTAAGAAGTTACTTCTGCCGTACCTGGAAATATCCCAATAGTAAAGGATATCATTTGTTCTGTCTTTATTCTCGTCACATCCCCACTATAAGAACCTTCTCCTGAAACATCCAAACTCAATGCGCCATACGCATCTACTTCCGTCATCAGAGTCCCTGTGAATGCCGCTGTCTGTCCTTGAGTAGTTATCGTGCCCGCAATAGGATCCGTAGTCCCTGGATTCCCATAAACAAATGGGTATGTTCCTACCAATGCATTGTCCGTATTGTAATCCAAGGTGAAATCAGAATTGTTGGCTCCCGTCAACGACAACGTAGCTCCATCTATCTTGTAAAATACTTCATTGGCATTCATTGCATTGTCTGTAATTGTCAAA
This sequence comes from Bizionia sp., assembly GCA_020631395.1. GTDB lineage: Bacteria > Bacteroidota > Bacteroidia > Flavobacteriales > Flavobacteriaceae > JAHDHI01. The sequence goes on along the minus strand of JAHDHI010000047.1, from coordinate 30,914 downwards.
ACTTGCGTTGTTCCTGGGTAATTAGCAAGATCTGATGCCGTGGGATTGGCATAGGTGTCCGTGTTGCTTCCTGTTTGCGTCAATGAGTTGAAGTTCCAAATCACATTGGATCCAGTTGGGGTTTGATCTATCGTTCCCGATACAATAAAGTAATCTGACATTGGTGCACTAAAGTAGTTGTTAATCTGCTCTTGAGCATTCATAAACGTGGTTGAGGCACAAAAAAGTAAAAGTAATTTTTTTTTCATAATATAGATAAGATTTGATAAATAGACAAACTGTTATGATTTACAATGCAATATACGTATTCTGGCAGTTGTTTAGACTAACAGCATTAAATGTAGTTTATCCTAACTTTTCACAATACACTCCATTCATCTTTTGAATATTCGTTGAAGCATTGTGTCACAGAGTGATGAAATAACAAAGCCACGATTTAAAATCGTGGCTTTGTCCTATGTTTAAGAATTCAATAAATATATCGTGTATTCTTATTTGCTCAATACCGATTGTACTTTGTCTGCTGCTTCTTGGAACTCCGTTGCACTCATTACATCCAAGCCGGAGCTATCTATCAATTCTTTTGCAATATCTGCATTGGTTCCTTGCAAACGAACTATGATTGGAACTTTAATGGCATCTCCCATATTCTTATAGGCATCTACAACACCTTGTGCTACACGGTCACAACGTACAATACCACCAAAAATGTTTATCAAGATTGCTTTTACAGCTGGGTCTTTTAAAATAATTCTAAAAGCTGCTTCTACACGTGCTGCATCAGCTGTTCCTCCTACGTCCAAAAAGTTTGCTGGCTCTCCTCCTGCTTGTTTTATCAAATCCATAGTCGCCATTGCCAATCCTGCTCCGTTTACCATACATCCTACATTTCCATCCAAATCCACATAGTTCAAGCCTAAAGCTCCTGCTTCTACTTCTATTGGGCTTTCTTCACGCAAATCACGTAATTCTGCCAAATCCTTGTGTCTGTACAATGCATTGTCATCTATGGTAACCTTGGCATCGACAGCCATTATTTTATCATCGCTAGTTTTTAAAACTGGATTGATTTCGAATAAAGAGGAGTCAGATTTCACATAAGCCGTATACAATGACGTTACAAATTTTGTCATTTCTTTGAAAGCTGTTCCTGACAAACCTAGGTTAAAAGCTACTTTCCTTGCTTGAAAAGGTAAGATTCCTGTTGCAGGATCAATTTCTTCAGTAAAGATCAAGTGTGGTGTTTCCTCTGCAACCGTTTCAATGTCCATACCTCCTTCTGTAGAATACATGATCATATTGCGACCCGTTCCACGATTCAACAAGACAGACATGTAAAACTCGCTTGTTTCACCTTCTCCAGGATAGTAGACGTCTTCTGCCACCAATACTTGATGTACACGTTTACCTTCTGCTGAAGTTTGCGGTGTAACCAAGTCCATTCCTATGATTTGACCAGCGATAGACTTTACCTCGTCCAAATTCTTAGCCAACTTCACTCCTCCGCCTTTTCCACGACCACCTGCGTGAACTTGCGCTTTTATAACGTGCCAACCTGTCCCTGTATCTTCAGTTAACTTCTTAGCTGCTTCAACTGCTTCGTCAGCATTTTGTGCAACAATACCACGTTGAATACGTACGCCAAAGCTGCTTAATAATTCTTTTCCTTGATATTCGTGTAAATTCATCTTATTAAAAGTAAAATTTTAGAGCCACAAAAGTAAATAATCACAATAACTTACCCTAATATTTAATTATTAAATAAAAGCTTCTTTTGTTTTGCCTCATTCGCCATTGTTAAATAATTAACACAATGTTTAAAATATGTAATATTATGCATTATTACTTTCTATGTCCTCTGAATGAAATATCTTTGAAGAAAAAACATCAATGCGAAACAATCAATTACTAAAAATCGCCAAGGACTTTGGAAGTCCTGTTTACGTGTACGACTCCGAGACGATTACCAATCAATACAAACGTTTGTCTTCTGCATTCAACAAGGTCAAACAAGTAAAGATAAATTATGCTGCCAAAGCTTTGTCCAATGTTTCCATTTTAAAGTTGATGCATTCTCTTGGTGCTGGTTTGGACACGGTTTCGATTCAGGAAGTGCAATTGGGCTTGACTGCCGGGTTTCCTGCCGAAAAAATAATTTTCACCCCAAATGGTGTTTCTCTGGAAGAAATTGAAACGGTAGCCAAATTGGGTGCTCAAATAAATATTGACAACTTATCCATATTGGAACAATTTGGGACAAGAAACCCAGACATTCCCGTTTGCATCCGCATAAACCCACATGTCATGGCTGGTGGCAACACCAATATCTCTGTTGGCCACATAGATAGCAAATTTGGCATTTCGATACATCAAATTCCCCACATACTTCGCATAGTAGAGAATACGGGAATGAACATAAACGGCATACATATGCATACTGGGAGTGACATCTTGGACATTGATGTCTTTTTGTATGCCAGTGAAATTCTCTTTGACACTGCCAAAAACTTCAAAAACCTAGAGTTCATAGATTTTGGGTCTGGTTTCAAGGTTCCATACAAAGCGGGTGACATCGAAACAAACATTGAAGAATTTGGAGACAAGCTAACGAAGCGCTTCAATACTTTCTGCAAGAACTACGGAAAAGAACTAACGCTTGCCTTTGAGCCTGGAAAGTTCTTGGTTAGCGAAGCTGGACAATTTCTTGCAAAGGTAAACGTGGTAAAACAAACGACCTCGACGGTGTTTGCCCAAATTGATTCTGGTTTCAATCATTTAATACGTCCAATGTTGTATGGCTCCCAACATGAAATAGAGAACATATCCAACCCCAATGGTCGTGAACGCTTTTATTCGGTTGTAGGTTACATATGCGAAACAGATACTTTTGCCAACAACAGGCGCATTGCAGAAATCAATGAAGGAGACATCCTTGCCTTTAAGAATGCAGGTGCTTATTGCTACTCCATGGCCAGCAACTACAACTCCCGTTATCGTCCAGCCGAAGTTTTATGGCATAATGGCGAGGCTCATTTGATAAGAAAACGAGAAACCTTCGATGACATCTTGAGAAATCAAGTCGAAATAGATTTAAAGCCAAAGAAAATAAAGGTTGCCTCCAAATAGCATTAAAAAGCGTTTCGTCATTGAAACGCTTTTTTTCGATTGCTTCAAATTTCAACTACTTCAGTCTCATTCTATCTACCTATGACATTTACGTATGGATAGTTTTGCTCCTTCCTGAATTCCTTCAAATTGATTTGCTCTTTGGAAACTCCAATACTATGTAGATTGGGCAAATCGTAAATTTCGCCAGGAAACTCCACCAAGGGGTTATTATGAATCTTCAAATGATACAACGAGGTCAAATTGGCTATTCGCTTCGGAATCTCCCTGAGCATGTTGGAGCCAATGGATAAAGATTGCAATTGCTCCAAATGGGTTATTGACTCGGGAAGGCTCTCTATTCTATTGGATCCTACATTCAAATATACAAGAGATTTCAATTTCCCGATGTCGATCGGCAATTTCCGAATGTGATTTCCATACAACATCAAATCTTTCAACTCTTCCATTCGGCCTATGTATTTTGGCAATGCGGAGATTCTATTCCATGATAGGTTCAACCTTCTCAATTTAGGCAATGTAAAAAGGGAGTTGGAAAAATGATTGATTTGGTTTTCTGAAAAAGAGAGTTTCTCCAATTTCGACAATTTGGAAAAATCCAGTTGCAAATCTTTTATTTGATTCTTGTCTGCTACAATGGATCGCAGTTGCAAACAATTGGACAATGCATTGGGTAAAGCCTGCAGATTGCATTCCCAAGCACCAAAGGCTTCCAACTCAGACATTTTCCCTATTTCATCTGGAATGCGACTTAGTCTCTTGTTCAGCGAAACATCTAGCGTTTTCATCTTTTTACAGTTGAAAAGAGAATAGGGAATCTCTAGTAAATCGTTCCCCATTAAATTCAACATTTCAAGATGCCTCTGCTTTCCCATGCCTGATGACAACTCAGTGATTTCATTGAAGGAAAGATTCAGGTATTTGAGTTTTTTCAAGGTATATAGGGTCCAGGGAATGGTTTTCATTTCATTTCGCGTCAAACTAAGACTTTCAATATTTGGTGTTGATGAAAAATCAAATGCAACTCCAGGTGTTCCTGTTATTTCTACCGATTCGAGTTTTTTCAACTTCAAGAATTGATTCACCATTCTTTGATTGCCATTGTAGAGCGATACGGCTTTCAAATTCTTGAGCTTTGAAATACCTTTAAGCTCATAAAATTCGGTGGATTGGTCGTAAGGGAAACTAATGGATAGGTTCTCCAACTTGGAAAGTACACTAAAATCTTTCTTGGACAAATCCGATGGGCCTTCTTTTCCATTGACGCGTAGAACAAGGGACTTCAACCAAGTCATCTCAAAAATCGCATCGCACAAAACGTTTGTTTCCAAATTTTCCAAAGTCTTCAATTGAGCAATTTCATACGGAAGAGGAACATCCTTTCTTTCTTTCATGGTTGGAGAGTCCATATAGGACAATGATTTGAGTTTCGAGAAATTCAGGATGCGATGATCAAGCACTTTCTTGAAAGGATGGGGATAACAATACCCCGCTCCATTCTCTATTGAAATATCCGTATAGTTTTTTTCGAAAAACCCATTTGGCAATGTATCGCATATACCAAGTTTTATTTTGTCTTGCGCAAGGACTGCCCCATTGACCATCAAGAGTAACACATATGCTGCTATCGTCTTCATTTTGTAGTTTTCTTAGAATTTTCAAATACCGTACCAAATCCTCTCATTTCAGAAAGAGGACACCCCTACTTCCCTCGAAAGGTTTTTAAAATTGAAAAAATCAGATTTTACATCCGTGATTTCCAATGACTTTTGCTATTATCCAAATATTTTCGTAACTTTAATTAGCTCTGCTTTTTCCCTAGAAAACACCTACTGTATGAAGCTAGCTTTTGTTTTAAAGATTTTTGGCCTAACCAAACTCTACATATTTGCAATTTTACTAACCTTAAAAATGAAAGCATTATGAAAAAACTCAATGTATTAACTTTAGTGATTCTGTTATTGGTTGCTTGTAAAAACGATGTAACCCGATACACCCAAGATTCTGAAGAAATTGAAATCGTAAAGGCTACCATAAATGATTATGACTATCATAAATGGGATAGTCAACGTGAACGCTATGCAGACACTGCTAAAATATATTACAACTCTAGAAAAAAGGTACTGATTCCGAAGGACTTGCAGACATATCATTTGAAAAACGACTCCAGTTTCTCCACCAGGGCATTTGAAGATGAATACAGGGAATATGAAATGATCGAGGACAACAATGGAAAGGTTTGGGTTAACTTTTGGGGACTATGGAAGGGCCATTTGGCAGCCAACAACAAAGAAATAGTCATCCCAGTTCATATAACCTACCAGTTCGACAAAGGTAAAATAGTCAAGGAGTATGGCTACTGGAATACGGGGGAACTCATTTTGGAGCTTCAAAAAATAGAACAAAAGAGCGACGACTTGAAAGAAGACTCTCTGGATATCGACATCAATGAATTGGATTTGGATATAGACGTAGTAGAACTAGACTAGTTGATATCCTGATAGAAGGTCAATCCATTCTTGTAGAGATCAAAGAATGCAAATTCTCTTGTCCCCCAAGTTGTATTTCTCACTTTGGTCTGTTTGTGATATACTTCTTTATCTTTGAACTCGTCATACAAGGCATCTACGTTTTGTGTCACTATTCTAAGCATAGGAGTGTTAAAACCTGCTTCCCATTCCTTGACATCGTGCCATTGTAGATGAATTTCTATTTCATCTCTACGTATCCCTGCATAAGTAGGTTCTTGGGAATCGTCTGCAAATGCGATCTTAAAGCCTAATCTATTTACATAGAAAGATAGAGCTTCCACTACGTTTTGCACTGGTAAAATAGGATGAATTTGATGTAAGTGAGCTGTTTTCATTTGTTAAATTTACTAAAAAAGCAACTCCCTTTCATATGCAATCAATCAAAAAAATCCTGCTTTCGCAGGATTTTTTTCACTTCTTTACAGTTCCAAAAAAGTGATTCACTTTGGAATTTATGGCATTTCCCGTCGTTCGCCTAAATGATGCTATTTGTCCCGAGTGCCATATGGCATCTGCAATTGGTCCGTTTATGTTATTCCAAAATGGAATTTCATTGGTTCCAAAAATTATTTTGAATTTGGAGATATCCTCACTTGCTCTCAGTATGTCTGCCGCTTGTTTTAAATTAAGCAAAGTTTGTTTGCGCAATTCTTCAAAAGACAGTTCTGGCTTTTCTTCTTTCTTATTTACTTTGTTCAATGTCGAATTCAAGACGATCAAGGACAAATCGTAAATATGCTGTACCGTTTCACCCGTTGTTCTTACATCTTCATTTGGTCTGTATTCCAAATCTTTTTCTGTCAATCCTTCGGTCGCCCAATAAAAACGAAAGCCCAACCCATCCACCTGCCTTGCTGCCACTGTGCCAGCTGTATATGTTTCAGAGTATTCAGGAATTTCATAATATGGTAATTTTTCATTCGAGTTTTGAGCTATCATTGTTGTTGCAATAAATAGTGTCAAGGTTAAAGCTAACTGTTTCATGTCTTATGTTTTTTTATGTTATTGGATTTGCTATGGTATTTGATAGATAACAATGTCAAAGTAAGGCTATTTTTCAACTAGCCCATATAATCGTGTTTTTCCTTGTAATTTGATTTTACAACTATTGTTCTAGCTACCATGTCCTCTATTCTCTTATTTTGCTTGTTGGTGATTGCTATTATTATTCCCATGAGGAAAATATAATCTATGAACCCAAGAAAAAAACGTCCCCAGGCTTGTTTCATACCTATTGGTTCGTAATTGTCCTTAACTACTTTCAAATCAAAAAAACGTTTTCCTAAGGTTTGTCCAAATAAACCTTCGCTGATTGGCCAAAGAAAGAAACCGAAAAAAATTAACATCAATGCTGGCAAACCATTCAAACTATACCCAAACTCTCCTTCTATTCTTTGTCCAAAAAAGATTCCTAACACCATTCCCAACAGCCAAAAGATGAACATATCTACCATAAAGGCTATTACCCTATATCTCTTTTTCGCTACAGTAGGCTTGTTTTTAAATATCCCTTCGAAAGGAGAGATCGTATTTTCTTGATCCATTTTTTAAATTATCTGGCATTAATCTTATTAAAAAAATTCTCGATACTGCATCACCCTAAAGTCGAACGTATTGAATTTTGGGTCTTTCGCCTTTAGTTGTTGGTATAAAGGCATACTACCAACCGCTCTATTTGCCGCTCCCGAAGCCGATGTCAATGAGACTGTTTTTATTATTCTCACTTTTCCATACATCTTCTGTTCTTGATTTGGATTGTCATTATTTGGCATTTTAAATTGATGCATCCTGGGAATTTCATTGGATACCAATTCCAACTTTAAATGATAATCCCTCAAATGTCTTCTAAAAAAGTATTCTGGACCATTTTTACTATTCCCTCCTGTAAACAGCAAGGTGTCAATGCTTGGATATTGCTTTAAATAACCAACGACATCTCTTAATTCTATATTGGTCATTCCCAAATCCGAGGCATCGACCTTTTCACGTTCGCAACTTCCCACGATATCACATACACCTATTTTATTGGCTATTAGAAATGCTTTTCGCTCTTCTATTGCCTCAAGTGAATTATCGTACCTCAAATTTAAACCGTGAATTGCATCTATGAACAACCATAGGCTATTATAGTAGCTTCCATAACAGAAATCGACATCTTTTTCCAATAGGTTCCCTGTTGAAAAACGTGGGGGAGGCAACGTCCCCACTATCAATTTTCTAGTATCGCTTTTTATGAATGGTTCGTATGGGTGTTTATGTAGGAACATATCTTTTAGGCAAACTTACTTTATTTCTTATCTTATACCAATTTGCTTATAATGATGCATTCAAACTTGCTCATTTTCGTTCTATTTTCTTCTTCATTATTTCCATAACTACGGCTATCCAAATTAATCACAGCGGCATGGAACAAAAAAGCAACTTAGTTTCTAATTTAAAATTACTGTTAAACAAGAACTGGTATTACATTCCTCTCAATAGCCTTTCGACTTCCAATATCGTTACTCTATATTGTCTTCTATTGGTTTTTGTCATATGCTGGGATTCTGATTGTATTTCATCTAAAATGGCTTTTGCATCCTCCTCTTTATTATTTTCCAATAAAAACTTCGCCAGCATCAAACGTTCTTCGTAATTGGAATACCGTTGATCTATTTCTCTAAGCTCCTTTTCGGCTTCGATCTTCTTTCCTTTTTCATTTAACGACAATCCATAGATGAATTGTGCCTTGGAGCCTTTAAACGTCGGGTGCTCTTTTATTTTCTCTGAATAGTCGATTACTTTTTCATGATTACCTGTCCCATGGGAGCACTTTATTAGTTGCTTTAAAATGTGTTCACTTTTTTGACTTCCGTCTTTCAATGCTACTTCATAATGTTTTATGGCATTGTTGAAATCTTCCATTTCAAAATAGGCATCGGCTAAATTGACTCTATTTTTATAGGTTTCCGAGAACTGTAGTTGCTTTTCCAAGTCCTTTACTTTTTTAGATGGGACCAAAATAGCTGTCAATTCTTCTTGTATCTTATTCGCGTCGTTCTTATTGAAAACTTGAGTTACCAAATATATGATGGCTCCAATGACTGGAATAAATAGGATTAGATAAATCCAATAATAATTGTTTTTGTTCTTTATCGAATGATAGATACAAAAACCATTCAACGCAAGAATAAGGTAATAGTGCATGTCGGTCTAGTTAATTCCCAAAGCTAAACAAAGTTATGTGAATTAAAAATCAACGTGTAAAAACAAGTTCTTTTTCGGATGACAATTCTTCGCTGAAACCATAGCCTTCGTAATTGAATCCTTTTACATCGTCTATCGTCTTTGCATTTTCATCTATTACATAACGAGACATCAAACCACGTGCAAGTTTTGCAAAGATGGCTATGTTCTTGTACTCCCCATTCTTGAATTCTTTAAAACTGGCAGTAACCACAGGCACTTTTAATGCTTTGACATCTATAGCCTTAAAATACTCTACGCTTGCCAGGTTTAAAAACAATTCGTCATCCTTCAATTCTTCGTTTAAGGATTTGGTAATCTCCTTTTTCCAAAACTCATATAGATTCTTGTTCTTTCCTACGGGAAATTTAGTCCCCATTTCCAAACGATAGGCTTGAATTAGGTCCAATGGTTTCAAAACACCATACAAACCAGATATTATACGTACGGTATTTTCCAAGGTTTCAATTTTTTCCTCTGGAATCGTGTATGCGTCCAACCCCCTATATACGTCTCCATTGAAGGCATATACAGCTTGTCTAGCATTGCTCCTTGTAAAGGGCAATTCCCACGATTGGTTGCGTTCGTAGTTCAAATGCCCCAATGCATCGCTTATGTGCATTAATTTGGACAAACTTTTGGCCGACTTCTTCTTCAAGAGTTTGTTCAAGCGTTCCGATTGCTTTAAAAATCGGGCTTCCGTTGCCTTGTTTGTTGGCAATTCGCGTTCAAAATCCAAGGACTTTGCTGGGGATATCACTAGTTTCATATTTATTTGCTATACAGTATGGAATGCTGCTTTAAATTATTAATGTTTTGCTTTACCAATTTACGATATTTCTTCTATTTTGCCATCCAAAAAGGAGAAGTTGTAATCCCCTTTCATTATGAAGTCCGACGTTTGTGCAACCTCATTGGTTGGATACCATTTCTTTATGTTTTTATTGATTAAGATAAACAATCCTTCATGATTTCCCAATGCGCAAAAACGCTCGAAACCCCCATCGTAAATTGGAATTGACCTTAACTTGCTTATTTCTTTGTAAACATTTTCAATGTCATCTGTTGCTATTGCCATTTCACTTATCGATATGATGGATTGTGGAGAAAAGGCCACATCGCTTTCTATTTCGATGTCTTCTCTGGCTATGAATTCCATTATGTTGTGATCTTCATCATAAAAATAAACGGCTTTGGCTTTCCATCTTGAAAAGTCCGTTACATATTCGTTTTCATATGGAATGGCCTCTATTCGTTCCCTTAACCATTTAAGTGCGTCGTAAATGGCATTGTATGGAATGTTAAAAGCCAGATGAGATGGTTGCATCTTTGATTTGTATTGAAATGACAAGATGCTATTTCCTGTCTTGAATGCTATCTTCTTTGGAGTATCTTCCATGATTTCCAATCCCAATGTCGTTTTATAGAACTGCCTTTGTTTTTGAATGTTGCTTGTAAACAATGTTACCTCCTTTATTATCATAAATTTGAATTTGAATTTGAAGTAAATTTAACTTAGATAACAGAATTACGCCATAAATTAAAACAGTTATATTTTATTTTGAAATAGAATATTATTATAACTTAATTGTCAATTGGCGACTTGTTTTTCACTCAACGAATCGTCCTATTCGTCTAGATGTTTGGAGTATCCTCTCCATTTTTCTATGCATTGTTGCATGTCGTCAGGAATGGGCGTATTAAAGCTCATGGCCTTGCCAGAGGTTGGGTGTACGAACCCCAATGTTTTGGCATGCAAGGCTTGCCTTGGCAATATTTTAAAGCAATTCTCGACAAACTGCTTGTATTTGGTGAACGTCGTCCCTTTCAAGATACGTTCTCCTCCATAGCGTTCATCATTGAAAAGGGTATGTCCTATATGCTTCATATGCACGCGTATTTGATGCGTGCGTCCAGTTTCCAATTTACAGGATACTAGCGTCACATAGGTCAACCGCTCTAGAACCTTATAATGTGTCACGGCTGGTTTCCCTTTATCTTCATCCTCTCCAAAGTAAACCGTGTTTTGCAATCTATTCTTGGGATGGCGTCCAATGTTACCTTCTATCGTTCCTTCATCGTCTTCCATGTTTCCCCAAACAATGGCCACATATTCCCGTTCACTAGTCTTATCTTTGAATTGCTTGGACAGATGTGCCATTGCCTGTTCTGTTTTTGCAACTACCAACAATCCACTGGTGTCCTTATCTATGCGGTGTACCAAACCTGGTCTATCGCTAGAATTTTTAGGTAAGTTGTCGAAATGGTAAATCAATCCATTTATAAGTGTCCCCGAGTAATTGCCATGTCCTGGATGCACTACCAACCCTGCTGGTTTGTTTACTACCAACAACACATCGTCTTCATATACGATGTCCAACGGCATGTCCTCCCCTACCAATAGATTTTCAAATGGTGGATGCTTAAAAAGCACTCTTACCCTATCCAGTGGCTTTACTTTGTAATTTGACTTTACAGGAACGTCGTTTACGTATATGTTTCCTTCTTTGGCTGCTGCCTGAACTTTGTTTCGTGTAGCATTTTCGATAAAGTTCATCAAATATTTGTCTATGCGAAGCGGTGCTTGCCCCTTGTCTACATCAAAGGCATAATGTTCGTATAGGCCATCTTCGTTTTGTTCTGCCATTTTGGGTGTATAATCGTCCATTTGTTCTGAATGCATTGGGCAAATCTAATTTCCTCCTGGGCGTCTACCATTACCCAATACTACATCTATCGTTGCTGTTTTTGGAAGTTTTTCGCCTTTTTTAATGCTTTTGTTCTTGTATAGCATTTTTACGACTTCTTCTTCCCCCAAATAGTCCACATATGTTTTCTTTCCTATTTTGAACCCCAATGATTCCAATGTTGGCTTTGCTTGTCTAAAAGTACGCCCCACCAAGTTTGGAACTTCTATCTTACGATAACCAGAAGGATTCAATGTCAAGTAGATCTTACGGTTTTCCTTTACTTCCTTTCCTGCCAATGGATCTTGCTCAATCACAGAGAACTTTGGATAATTAGGATTGTAATTCGCAGAATCCTGTATCTCCATCACCAAACTGTTGTCTTCAAGTTCTATCCTTGCCACATCTATGGATTTACCCTTTAAATCTGGTACAGTCTTAAAATCCCCGTGGTTGGTTGAGACATTCAACCATTTCAATATAATAAAACACAACACGACCATAGCTACTATTGCCAGTGCGATTTGTTTGAAAAAAACTTTACTGGTAAGAAATTTAATAATATTCATTTAACAAAATCTAGTTAATAACAGTGAGGCAAATATATAAAAACAAAAAGGTTTTCCTTTTGGAATAAATAAATGATATTTTTACAAAACGATTATTGTCGTTATTTATTGAATGTCTTTCTATTTAAAATTAAATGATGAAAAATATTGCCATTATCATGGGTGGTTACTCGAGTGAGTATCAGATTTCCTTAAAAAGCGGAAACGTTGTCTATGAGACACTGGATACTTCTAAATACAATGCACATCGTGTGCACATTCTCAAAGACAAGTGGGTATACGTAGATGCCGATGACAATGAATTTGACATAGACAGAAATGATTTCTCCGTAATTGCACATGATACAAAGATTACTTTCGACTGTGTTTTCAATGCCATTCACGGATCACCAGGGGAAGATGGGCACATGCAAGCCTATTTTGAGCTTATCGGTATGCCGCAAACGAGCTGTGACATGTATCAATCGGCATTGACTTTCAACAAACGAGATTGTTTGAGCGTCTTGAAGCCTTATGGCATTTTGACCGCCGAGAGTTATTATCTAAACCTTGGCGATTTGATTGACGAAGATCGCATTGTCGAAAAGGTGGGTTTACCTTGTTTTGTAAAAGCCAACAAGGCTGGTAGTAGCTTTGGCATAACCAAAGTTCATAGAAAGGATGAACTTCAACATGCCATCGACGTGGCTTTCAAGGAAGATGATGAAATCATAATAGAGTCTTTTCTCGATGGCACGGAAGTCTCCGTTGGTGTTATTACCCATAAAGGGAAAACCACGGTATTGCCAATTACCGAAATCGTGAGTGAAAACGACTTTTTCGACTACGAAGCCAAATACCTTGGAAAATCCCAAGAAATAACACCTGCAAGGTTAACCAAGTCCGATGAAGAAAAAGTTACGATCGTAGCAAAGAAAGTTTATGATGTCCTAAAAATGAAAGGCTACTCTCGCAGTGAGTTTATCTTCAAGGATGGTGAACCACATCTATTGGAAATGAATACCGTCCCTGGGCTAACCAAAGAAAGCATCCTGCCTCAACAAGCAGCTGCAGCTGGCATCTCCATGGCTGATTTATTTAGCAGTGCAATCGAAGAAGCTTTGAAAAAATAACATCCTTTTATAAAATGATAAAAACGAAACTAGTACTCATCTTATCTTTCGCTATAAGTGCCCTGTGTTTTTCGCAAGTGGAAGACAATCTACCATTTGAATTCAATACTAGATATTACGATGCTGTAGACAAATGGGTAGCCTTTCCCGAAAGTGAAAAAGACTCCTCTCACATGCTTTGTTATATCTATGTAGATAAAATGGCAGGTTTCAGTTTAAGGGTGGAGGATAACTTTAAAGTTGATCTGAATGGAAAGCTTGTCGTTCTTCCAAATGAGACCAAAGAAACTACGGCACTTATAATGAGGTTGGATTCAAGAACCTCTCCGGTTGCCATTTTGAATGACGAGCAAATCAAAACTTTAAAATTACCTAAATCTCCAAAATGGGCCTCGATCTACAAAGATGGCAACTCCGTAGATTACCTGCAGCGCTTGGGCTACCATTACAACCATGTTGGTGCCAGTACCAATGCCATTGCCCCATTGCTTAAAGCTTATGCTATGGATCCGCACTATGATGGATTGGAATTCGAACTTGGTTTTGCATACAATGCCACAAAACAATTCTTAAAAGCCATTCCTGTTTTGGAAAAGGCCATTGAGCTTGAGAGAAAGAGTCATTACTTGTATAAAGAGTTAGGGTATGCCTATGTCAACTCGAATCAATTGGACAAAGCTGAAAAAATTTATGAAAAGGGGATAAAAATATCGAAAGACAATGCCATAAAATGTGAAATGGGGGTTAATATGGCTCAAGCTTTCTTTAAGACAAAGAACAAGGCAAAGTTTGAAAAATGGGCAAAGATCACTAGACGATATGGGGACAAGACGCCTCAATATCTTAAATACATCGCCTATTTTGAAGAAGAATTAAAAAAAAACTGATATGAAACGAGCAATATTTCCAGGGTCTTTCGATCCAATAACCTTAGGCCATTACGACATCATCGAACGAGGTGTTACTTTATTTGATGAAATCATCGTGGCCATAGGCGTGAATGCATCGAAGAAATATATGTTTTCCTTGGAGGAACGCATGCAATTCATTAGAGAAGCCTTTAAAGATGAACCAAAAATAAAAGTAGTTAGCTACGAGGGATTGACCGTTGATTTTTGCAAGGAAATAAATGTGGAATTCATTCTTCGTGGTTTACGAAATCCTGCAGATTTCGAGTTTGAGAAAGCCATTGCCCACACCAATAGAGATTTGGCTCCCATTGAAACCGTCTTCTTGTTAACTGCTGCAAAGACCTCTTACATTGCTTCTTCCATTGTAAGGGATGTTATCAAGAATAATGGTGACTATACAAAATTGGTACCCAATAGCGTTAGAGTCGTCAAATAGCAAAGGAATGATCAGCCCAACGACAATTGCTTTCTTTTTGCCATGGCTTCCACCATTGCTTTCAAAAGATTGGATGTATAATATGGTTTCAATACATAGCCATCCATGTCGTAATCCTTTATTTTAGCAGCTACCTCCTCGCCCGATGCTGCTGTCAAAGCAACAATGCCAACACCTTTGTCAAACATTCGTATTTGATTGGACGTTTCATAACCATCCATTTCCGGCATATGCAAATCCATTAGAATACAATCGTACGGCTTTGCTTTTATTGTTTTTATTGCTTTTTTACCAGAGCCAACCACATGACAAGTCAAACCGAGTTGATCTAGTACTTTTTTCGTCACTATTTGATTTATTTTATTGTCGTCCACTATTAAAAATAACTTGTTTTGCAATTTTCTGACAAAGAAATCTTGTTCGTTTTCTTTATCAACCCCTTCTTCTCCTTTAATGAAATCCAATTTAAAATAAAACTTGGCCCCCTTGTTCACCTCACTTTCTAAGTTGATGTCACTATCCAACACATTTAAAAGTTGTTTGACGATGGACAGCCCCAAACCTGTTCCTTTGTAGGAGTTATTGTTTTTTGCCTTCTCTCGATAAAACGTTTTGAAAATCTTTTCTTGTTCTTCTTCCAAAATCCCTAGACCATTGTCTGAAACGCAAAAATAAACCTGTATCGAGTCTCCTTCTTCTATGAGCATCTTCACTTCGACATCTATATGTCCATTACTTGTATACTTAATGGCATTGGTTATCAAATTCATCATTATTTGAGTGACTTTCAAAGAGTCTCCAATGAGAACTCGAGGAATGGATTCGTCGTACCTCATTTCCAAGGTGTTTTCATTTTCCTTCAAGGCGTATTCCAGAGAATCTGTAATGTTTTCAATGAGTTCTTTTAAATTGAATTCCAGATAATCCACATCAATCTTCCTTTTGTCCTTTTTATTGAACTCCAGCACATTGTTAATCAAAGACAACAAGTGATTTCCTGAAAACTTCAAGCATTTCAAATACTTTGCATTGCTAGAAAAATCACGCCCTCCCTTTAGCAAGATGCCAGATAGCTCTATCACTGCATACAATGGTGTTCTCAATTCATGGCTTATCTCTGAATAAAAGTTTGACTTGGCCTTGGAAAGCTCATTTGCTCTGTCTCTTTCCTTTTTCACCTGTCTATTTTTCTTTAATAACAAAGCTCCGAATATGAATAGGATCATACTTAAGGACACTAGGGCAAAATTGAATATGTTACTAATCTTCAATGACTCCTTTTGTAGCTCTGCTTCTTTTTCAATCAATGCAATCTTCTTCTCTCGATCTTTAAGTGCATACTCGTATTCTATTTTTTTTATTTTGTCATCCTCCAACACTTTATTCAAAGAATCATTGATAACTCTCATTTTCAACAAATACGCATTGGCACTCTTATAATTATTTTGAGCTGTAAATACTTCTATTTTGCCATCATAAGCATCTATTTTCAAATCCAAATTTCCCATTTCTCTTGAAAAATATATGGTTTGATCAAAATAACGATGTGCTTTTTCATAATCGTTCAGCTTCAAATAAGTCCATCCAAAAACCCAATAAATGTTCCCTACCAATATCTTATGTTCAATTTTGTCTCTTATCTCTAGAGCTTTGTTTAAATATGCTATGGTTTTTTGATAATGTTCGTTTTTATAATTGGCATAAGCCATGTTATAATACAATACTGCTTTTCTACCAAGACTCTTGCGGTCTTTGGAATTCTCTATTAACTTAAGCCCTTTTTCATAATAGGTATCTGCTACTCCATATTCATTTCTATACTTGTGATACAACGCCATATTGTTGTATACCATTGCCATTCTAGCCGTATCCAGTAGTTTTTCATATAACGCAAAGGATTCATTTAAATAGTCCAAGGCCTTCTCGTCATTTGAATCTCTCATTATGGAAGAAACCCCCAATACATTGTAAGCTTTTGCCTTTAGCGAATCATTCTGTATCGTATTTGCCACCTCCAATACTTCGTGTGCCATTATGAAGGCTTCATTGTTTTTAACGTCATGCGTTAGATCGAAAGCCTTCTTTAATTTCAAGTAACTGGAATTGACAAGTGCTGTATCACTTACTTGAGAAGAGTCATTATTATCCTGTGCCAAACTTGTCGTAGTCAGCATTAAGAATATTGCTATGAAGTAGGGTGCATAACGCATTATTTACACTAAACTAATAAAATTAGCTTAGTACGCAATTTACTACATTTACATGACATATTTAAAAAAACTAAGTAAATCCTTTCAAAAAAACACTCACGCAACCAACTAACAATCAACACTATAATATTCTGTTTTTAAAAAAAAGACAATTTATTTTATTAAAAACAAACCAATAAGCATTTCCATTCAACAAGCGTTTTTATTATAAATCCCTATGGATCGCATTGTTCATTACTTGTACAAATTCTGTTGTTATAAATGGCTTTAACACATAACCATCCATATCGCAAGCCCTTATCTTTGCTTCTACCTCATCTGTCGAAGCAGCCGTCAATGCCACGATAGGTACTTCCTTGTTAAACTCCCTAATCAATCTAGTCGTTTCATAACCATCCAGTTCTGGCATATGTAAATCCATTAGTATGCAATCGAATTTTTCATTTTTAACAGCCTCGATGGCTTTGGTTCCAGAGTCGACAGTCTTTGATTTCATTTCCAATGAGTCCAGGACTTTTTTGGTAACCAATTGATTAATCTTATTATCGTCCACTACCAATATGTGGCTTCCCTTGATGGCTTCCAATTGACTGGAATATAGCACCACTGGCTCATTGGACTTGCTTCTCTTCTCAAATGTCAACTCGAAGAAGAATGAGGCCCCTTTTTGTTCTTCACTTTCTATGCCGATGTCACTATCCATAGCTGTGAGAATTCGTTTTACGATGGACAACCCCAACCCTGTCCCGTTATACGATTTTTTGGTTTTGGCGTGCTCTTGATAAAACTCTTCGAAGATTTTTGCTTGCTTTTCCTTGGAAATTCCCAATCCATTATCCGACACTTTAAAATAAATTCGTACTTCCTTGTCTGTTTCCGATATTTGGTTGACCACAATCTCTATGTGCCCGTTGTTTGTAAATTTAATCGCATTGGATATCAAGTTTATGAAAATTTGAGATAGTTTCAACGAATCTCCCACCAAAAGGTTTGGAATGTCATTATCATATTTCAAGTTGATTGTGTTGTTACTATTTCTAAGGGCATATTCGAGGCTATCTATTATATTGGACAACAAGTTCTTTAAATCGAAATCCAATAGCTGGATCTTCATTTTACCAGACTCTACCTTATTCAATTCCAACACATTGTTTATCAGCGACAATAAATGGTTTCCGGAAAACTTAAGAGATTCCAAATATTCTTTGTGTTTTATACTTACCTCTTCCCTCAGCAACAAGCCTGTTAGCTCTATCACCGCATAGAGTGGGGTACGAAGTTCATGACTTATTTCCGAATAGAAGTCGCTTTTCACCTTGGACAAGCTCTCCGCCTTTTCCTTTGCCAGGCGGAGTTGCTTGTTCTTTTTAAATATCCAATACACATTTAAAAGCAAAATGCAACTAAAGACAATCAAAATTAGGTTGTATATTTTGGATTTGGCAATGACTGCTTCTTGAGAGGCTTTTTCGCTTTCTATTAGCTTCAATTTGTTTTTATTTTCTTTTACGAAATACTCCGCTTCTATTTTCTTTACCTGTTCGAAATTCGTTACTTTCTTTATGGAGTCGTTTACCTTGATCAACTTGTATAGCAATTCGTTGGCCTTTTCAAACTCTTTGTCTTCGGCATATAATCTCGCCCTATTTTCATATATTCTTTGCAATGATTCCAAATACCCATCGGCTTCCGAAAGTTGTAGAGCCTTCTCATAATAGAGAAAGGATTTTTCTTTGTTTTTAATCTTGTGGTGTGCATAACCTAGTGCCTCGTATGTATCTGCCTTTATCCGTTCAACCTTTAAGTCATTCACTTTCTCCACTAGTCGTAGAGTCCTATCCAAATATTGGATTCCTTGCTCAAAATCCCCTTTTTCATAAATTAGGTTATAGCCTATGTTAAAGGCTGGATATATACCCGAATCGTATTTTTTTGCCTTCTCAGCAATCTCCAATGCTTTTTCAAAATAGACGTTTGATTCTTTGTCGTTACCTTTGGTTTGGTACATTACTCCCAAATTGTTATTTGCGATAATGATTTTTGAAGTGTCCTTTATTTTTTCATAGAGTTTTTTTGCTTCGATGAAAAGCCGCATGGATTTGTTTGCTTCTCCCAATTCACTATAGGAAATTCCCAAGACATTCAATGCTCTTGCCTTTAAAAGATCACTTTTATGATGCTTTGCATACTCCAAGACCTCATTGCTTATCTTTATGGCTTCCCCGTATTTGCTTTGCTGACTCAAATCGAAAGCTTCATTGATGACGGAGATTACAGAATCCAATTGAATTTCATTACTTTCTTGTCCATATGCAAGGCCTTGCATACAGAGAAAAATCATAAAGCCATAAAAGGGGAGCTTCATACAGTTACTTTTTATCCACAACAAGATAATAAAATTTTCACGTCCTATTATCCCATATGGTCAAAGCTGTTGGTTTTAACAATATTCCATTATTCTCAAGATAAGTTTCTAAACAATCTCCACGACTTTGTATATTGCATTGTTTATGGCCTCAACGAATTCTGCAATCCTAAATGGTTTTAGTACATAACCATCTATTTCGTAATTTTTTATTTTTGCTTCCACCTCGTCCGAAGAAGCTGCAGTCAATGCAACTATGGCTATATCTCCATTAAACCTCCTTATTATTTCTGTAGTTTCATAGCCATCTAGTTCTGGCATGTGCAAATCCATTAAAATGCAATCGAACGTTTCATTTTTTATGATCTCAATGGCCTTTCTTCCAGAATCGACTGCTTTGGATTTCACACCTAAACCGTCCAAAACCTTTTTGGTGACCAATTGATTTATTTTATTGTCATCCACTATTAAGATGTTGCAGCCTCTTATGTGTTCTATTTGATAAGCATATGTTGCAACTGGCATATCTGATTTTAGACTTTTCCCAAGAACCAATTCAAAAGAAAAGACAGTTCCTTCATCTTCTTTGCTTTCTACCCTTATCATGCTATTCATTGCTATTAGAATTCGCCTTACAATGGACAACCCTAAACCTGTTCCCTTGTAGGACTTGTCGTTTTTGGCATGTTCTTGGTAAAAATCCTCAAATATCAGAGTTTGCTTTTCTTTAGAAATCCCCATGCCGTCATCTGACACCTTAAAGTGAACCGTTATGAACTCCTTGGTTTCTGTCATTTGTTTTATGAGGATGTCTATATGTCCATCATTCGTAAATTTTATGGCATTGGAAACTAAGTTGATTAAAACTTGGGATAGCTTCAAAGAGTCTCCTACCATGACTTTTGGAAGGTTCGTGTCATACTTCAAATTAATCTTGTTGTTACTGTCCTTTATTGCATACTCCAAACTTTCTATGATGCTATTGATCAAATATTCCAAATCGAAATCCATCTTTTGAATTTTCATTTTGCCAGACTCCACTTTATTCAACTGTAAAACATTGTTTATCAATGCCATTAAATGATTTCCAGAAAATCGCAATGATTCCAGATATTCCTTATGTCTCACATTTATATTTTCCTTTAGCAACAGGTTCGACAACTCTATGACTGCATACAGGGGTGTTCTCAACTCATGGCTAATCTCCGAATAGAAGTCACTCTTTATCTTTGACAGACTTTCAGCCTTTTCCTTTGCCAACCTTAACTCTTTGTTCTTCTTGAAAATACTACAAATACTAAAAAACAGCACTATGCTGAAAAGTCCAAGTACGATGTTATATATCCTAGCCTTTTCTATTGTTGCCTTTTGAATTACTTTCTCCTTTTCTATGAATTTTAGTTTTTCCTCATTTTCTTTAATGAAATATTCGGATTCTATTTTTTTGATCATATCAAACTTTTCCGCTTCATATATGGAATCCTTCGTAGCCACCAAATGCTCGAGCATTTTTGTCTGTGCTTCAAATTCCTTCTGCTCCCCGTACAGAAGCGCCCTATCTTCATATAGACATGCAATTACTTCCAAATAGCCTTTGGATTTGGAATACTCCATGGTCATTTCAAAGTACCTATTGGCTAATTCATGCCTACCTACCTTGGAATATGCATAACCCAAAGATTCATAGATGTCGGCTTTTATCCTGTCGAATTTTTTTTCTGTTATGCCATCCATCAAATTCAAGGCTTTCGTTAGATATGCTATTGCTTTTTCATAAGCCAAGATGTCGCTATGATTCTTCTTTCTGTTTATTAGATTATCTGCAAGATTGAAATTTGGATGGACTGTTTCTTTAAGATACTTGGCAGCATTGGCTATGTTTATTGCCGCGTTAAAATAGTCATTGGATTTTTCAAGATCCATAATTATGAGCTTGTGATAGACTCCAAGGTTGTTATAGGAAGAAATCAAATGAAAGGTGTCTTTTAATTTTTCGTAAACTTCTTTGGACTTTAAGAAAAACTCCAACCCCTTGGGACTTTTTAAAGTCGTATATGACACTCCCAAAGCATTGTAAGTCCTAGCTCTCAATGAGTCATTTCTATTTTTTTTCTCATATTCCAGTACCTCATTAGCCATTTTTATGGCCTCAGACAATTTATTTTGATAACTAAACTCATAAACATCCCTAACCACCTCAAAAAGAGAATCCAGTTCCTTTTGGTTTTGGTCTTGCGCAAAAAGCAAATTTTCCATACAAGAAAAAAATAGCAATCCATATAAGAAATACTTCATAAGTTATGTTTTACCAATGTAAGCTAATAAAAAAAATGCTAAAAAAACACGCTTAATCGTAAAAAAAATAACTTTCATCGATGAAATGTCGATATTACGAAAGAAAAAGACTACTATTTAAAAACCTTGAAAATTGCACTATAAACCTTTACATACTTAATTTCAGCACATTATATTTAAGCGAAGCAAATGAACGTAGGTGACCATATGTATGACACAAAACCCATCTTGATTTTGAATTGAGTGTTGTTTGATGCAATATTGGGTTTGAAAGAAAGCCTCATCTAGGAATGAATTGCCTTGTATAGGCTTTCCACAAACTCATCGATCATAAATGGTTTCAGCACATAGCCATTGATGTCATAGTTGTCTATTTTGCTTTCTACTTCTTCAGACGTGGCAGCAGTCAATGCGACTATGGCTATGTCTTCATTAAAGCCCCTAATGAGTCTGGTAGTCTCATAACCATCCAATTCTGGCATATGCAAATCCATTAAAATGCAATCGAATTTTTCTTCTTGAACCATATCTATGGCTTTGATACCGGAATCCACCGTTTTGGATTCAATTTCCAATTGGTCAAGAATCTTGCGTGTTACCAATTGGTTTATCTTATTGTCGTCCACAATTAGAATGCGACATCCTTTCATTTGTTCCAATTGATTTTGGTATTCGGATATTGGTAGATTCGGTTTCGTACTTTTTTCGAATGCCAGTTCAAAGAAGAAGGTTGCTCCTTCATTTTCTTTGCTAATCATATGAATGCTACTATCCATTGCCGTAAGAATTCTTTTTACGATGGAAAGGCCCAAACCAGTTCCTTTGTAGGATGTCGTGCTTTTAAGGTCTTCTTGGTAGAAATCTTCAAAGACCTGGGCTTTTTTATCTATGGGTATTCCCAAGCCATTGTCTGAAACCTTGAAGTATATCTTCGACATGTTTTCTCTTTCCTCAACTTGATTGATAACGACGTCTATATGTCCATCGTTGGTAAACTTTATGGCATTGGATATTAAATTGATCAATACCTGTGAAAGCTTTAAGGAATCTCCTACCAATAATTTTGGAATGTTGTCGCCATACTTTAAACTGATGGAGTTATTGCTATCTCTCAATGCATATTCCAAACTATCGACAATGTTTGAAATCAGGTTTTTCAAATCAAATTCCAAGCGTTGCACCTTCATTGTGCCAGATTCTACCTTATTCAATTGAAGCACATTGTTTATCAATGACATCAAATGGTTTCCGGAAAACTTGAGGGATTCCAAATACTCCTTATGCTTTACGCTAATATTCTCTCTAAGCAACAAACTGGAAAGTTCTATAACTGCATAAAGTGGTGTACGCAACTCGTGACTTATCTCTGAGTAAAACTCACTTTTTATTCTCGATAAGCTTTCTGCTTTGTCCCTTGCCAATCTAAGTGCTTTGTTTTTTTTGAATATCCAGCACATATTTAAAAACAAAATCAAGCTCAACGTGATTAAGATAAAATTATAAGTTTTGGATTTTTTGATGGCTACTTCCTGCATCTCCTTTTCATTCTCGATAAATTCAAGCTTGCTTTTGTTTTCCTTTATAAAGTATTCTGCCTCTACCGCTTTTACCTTTTCATAGTTTATCACTTTTATTATGGAGTCATTGACGTCAATGTATCTGTAAAGCATCTCATTGGATTTTTCATACTCGCCTTCTTCCTTGTACAATTCCGACTTGCTCCAATAGATCATGGAAATCACCTCCAAGAACCCGTGCTTCTTTGAATATTCCAAACATTTATCGTAATATGCCTTAGAATCTTCATATCTCCTAAGTTTATAGCATACAAAACCCAACCCCTCATATATGTCTGCAACTATGCGCTTGTCTTTGGCACACTTTGAAGTTAGTACCAATGATGCAGCCAATTCCAAGTATTCAACAGCTTGTTCATAGTCTTTTTCAAACTCCAAGATATTTGTACCCAAGTTATATGCAGGATACAATACCATTTCATTGTTCTTGTAATTCTTGGCTCGATTCATAGCCTTTTCAAAATAGGCATTGGAAACTTTCATGCTATCGAGATCTCTATAATGGATTCCCAAGTCGTTGTCTGAAAAAATCAATCCAATGGTGTCCTTCAATTTCACATAGATGTCTTTTGTCTTCAACAAATAGCCCAAACCTTTGTCAGGTTCCCCCAACATAGGATAGCTCCACCCCAAAATACTGTAAGCTTTTGCTTTCAAGGAGTCGTTCTCTTTTAAATTTGCATACTCCAAAACCTCTTTCGCCATTTTAACGGCTTCTCCATATTTGCTTTTTTGACATAGTGAAAATGATCTATCGACAACTTTGGCGATAGAATCCAATTGCAATTTTTCTTTTGCGGAATGGGTTTGGCCAAAGATTGTGTCTTGCATGCAGAAAATAGCTAGAAGACAGTAGAAGTATCTCATAGGAAGTATTATATGGGTAACAATGTAATAAAATATAACGACCTAACTTGCAATCCATTGAAAACAATAGTGGGTATTCGATGAACATTGCCTT
Source organism: Bizionia sp. (assembly GCA_020631395.1). Classification (GTDB taxonomy): domain Bacteria; phylum Bacteroidota; class Bacteroidia; order Flavobacteriales; family Flavobacteriaceae; genus JAHDHI01. The sequence continues at coordinate 6,909 of JAHDHI010000047.1, read as the reverse complement.
TTTATGGAAGATCGTTCATTTTTCATTGATAAAAAGCACTTCGCCCAGAGACGACAAAAAACTTTCATAAACAAAAAACAAGTTTCATAATTGAAACTTGTTTTTTGTTTATAACTTGTATTCGGAAAGTGGTTTTGTGAACTTTTCAGGATTGGCAGCCAAGTGATAACGTGGATCGTCGACGGCTTCGATTATGACTTCTCGAAATTTCGGACTTGCTTTGTATAACAAGGCTTTGCAATCCTCGCTCAAATGTTTCAATTTAACCGTTTTACCTTCTTTTTCATATTTTTCGACTAGGTTGAAAATGGCTTCCAAAGCCGAATGGTCACTTACTCTGGATTCCACGAAATCAATTTCGACATTTTTAGGATCGTCTTTGACGTCGAACTTTTCATTGAAGGCTATGATGCTTCCAAAAAACAATGGCCCCCATATTTCGTATACTTTGGTTCCATCTTTTCTTATTCTCTTGCGAGCCCTAATGCGTTTGGCATTTTCCCAAGAAAAAACCAAAGCACTTATTATTACCCCAGAAATTACTGCAATCGCCAAATCGAAGATTACCGTCAAGGAGGAAACAGCCACCAACACGATTACATCGCTAAAGGGTATTTTGTTTAAAATACGGAAACTACTCCAAGCAAACGTTCCTATTACAACCATGAACATGACCCCTACCAATGCAGCAATTGGCACTTGTTCTATTAGCCCTGATGCAAATAGAATGAAGCCCAACAATGCCAAAGCAGCAACAATGCCCGAAAGACGGCCTCTACCTCCTCCTTTGATGTTTATTAGAGATTGACCTATCATTGCACAACCTCCCATTCCTCCAAAAAGGCCTGTTATGATGTTTGCTCCACCTTGTGCTAAACACTCTCTATTGGAATTCCCTCTAGTCTCCGTCAATTCATCCACCAAATTCAAAGTCATCAAGGATTCTATCAACCCTATGGCTGCAAGAATCAACGCATAAGGCCCTATGAATGCCAAAGTTTCAAAATTAAATGGCACTTTGTTGAATATGTCCCATTGAAAATTAGGCAATCCTCCTTTTAGTCCTTCTCCTCCTCCATCTTTAATGAAACTCCCCACTGTGGCAACGTCAAGATTTCCAAATATCACAATTGCAGACACCACCAAAATGGCTATCAATGCTTCAGGTAATTTTTTGGTCAACTTGGGCAGTCCAAACATGATTCCCATTGTCAATGCAACTAATCCTATCATAATCCAAAGAGCGTCTCCTTGCATCCAGACCTTCTCTCCTCCAATTGTTTCCTTGAACATCCCCAACTGTGACAAAAAAATCACAATGGCCAAACCATTTACGAAGCCCATCATTACTGGATGCGGTATCAACCGGACAAATTTACCTAACTTGAAAACACCAGCTAGCATTTGTATGACCCCCATTAAAATAACGGTGGCAAACAAATAATATAGCCCCAATTGCTCTCCATCTGCTCCCATCGCATTTCCTTTGGCCACCAAGGCAACCATTACTACGGCCAAAGCCCCCGTTGCCCCACTAATCATACCAGGTCGACCTCCAAAGATGGAAGTAATAAACCCAATCATAAAGGCTGCATATAGCCCTACCAAAGGATCCACTCCAGCCACAAATGCAAAGGCAACTGCCTCTGGCACTAGTGCCAAGGCCACTGTAATCCCACTTAAAATGTCGTTTTTAGCGTTAGCAGTACGCTTTCTAATAAACTCTGTCATCAGTTTGTTTTTTGAAGCTGCAAAAGTACGGTTAATTAAGATATGGACAAATCTAAATCACAGATATAAAAAGACACCTCTCATTGAACGTCACAGCTGGATTACAGCATTAATTGACTAACTGCCATATACTTAGTTCAAAACCATTAGATGCAAAATTTGATTCCTCAGACCATTCTCATATTATATTTTACACCATCTTCACAATACTGCCATTTGATGATTTGCAAATTGGTTGAAAAACAGAAAGAAATTTTGATTGTGGTCAATAGCATTGTCTAGTAAATGTGTCGTATTTTAAGTAAGTTTGGGCTAAGAAAAAAACAGCCCAATGAAAAAACTTCTTGTCATAGCACTAATCTTAGTTTCATGTACCTCAAAGACAAATAAGCCAAATCTTGATTTCACAACGGTTTTTGAAACATCCAAGGGGCTAGAAACGGCAACTTATGAGCAAGTAATATCCTATTATTCCACTCTGGCAAAAGCCTATCCTGAAATTTCAATTGAAGCCATCGGCGAAACAGATTCTGGTAAACCGCTGCACGTCGTGACGTTGAACCCAGATGCCAATTTCACTTTTTCGGAAATAAGAAAAAACAAACGCTTGCTACTTATAAACAATGGCATACATCCTGGTGAAAGTGATGGCATCGATGCTACGATGTTGCTTTATAGAGATATTGTCCAAGGAAAGATTGACTTGCCAGAGAACACCGTTTTGGTTACCATTCCAATTTATAACGTTGGAGGAAGCTTAAATAGGAATACGGGAACCCGCACCAATCAAAATGGTCCAAAATCCTACGGCTTTAGAGGTAATGCACGCAATTATGACCTAAACAGGGATTTCATAAAATCCGACACCAAAAACGCCAGAGCCTTTGCTGAAATTTTTCATCTGGTGAAACCAGATGTTTTCATAGACAACCATGTAAGCAATGGTGCAGATTATCAGTATACATTAACCCACTTGTTTACACAACATGACAAATTGGGAGGTGACTTAGGCCATTACCTGCATACTAAAATGATGCCCGACCTAGAAAAAAAATTGGTTGACAAAAACTGGGACATCACACCTTACGTCAATGTCTTCAATAATGTTCCAGAAAAGGGATTCTCCCAATTTTTCGACTCCCCACGCTATTCCACTGGCTATACGACGTTATTCAACACCCTAGGCATGATGGTTGAAACGCATATGCTAAAACCATACAAACAAAGGGTAGAAGGCACATATGAGTTAATGAAAACCATGATCGAAATAATAGACAAGGATAGTGAAACCATTAAAGCATTGAGAGCAAAAAGCTTTGAATCTTTAAAAAAAGGAACCCCATATGCCATAAATTGGCAAGTAGACACCAGCAAGACGTCCACATTGAACTTTAAAGGTTATGAGGGACAAACGATACCTAGTGAAATCACAAATGCACAACGTTTGAAGTTTGACACAAGAAAACCTTTTACAAAAGAAGTCGTCTATAAAAATTATTTCAAACCTACAAAAACGATCAATATTCCAAGAGCATATGTAATTCCAAGGGGCTGGCACAACGTCATTGAACTGTTGCAACTAAACGACATTGAGATGACCGTTCTAGAAAACGACTCCACATTAATGGTTGAAAGTTACAGGATAGACGCTTTTGAAAGTAGAAAAATGCCGTACGAAGGTCACTATCTCCATTATAACACAACTGTGAAATCCAATACCGACACCCTGAAATTCAAAGCAGGAGATTATGTCGTAAATACAAATCAAAAAGGAATTCGCTACATTATTGAAACATTGGAACCTGAGGCTTCAGATTCATTTTTCAATTGGAACTTCTTCGATACCATCTTACAACAAAAAGAAGGGTTTTCCCCATACGTATGGGAAGACAAGGCTAAAGAACTGCTAAACGCAGATGCAACATTGAAGCAAGCCTTTGAAGACAAAAAGAAAACGGATGATGCCTTTGCCAAAAACTGGTATGCTCAACTGGATTGGATACACAAGCAAAGTAACAATTATGAAAAAGCTCATTTACAATACCCCATATATAGGGTTCAATAGTTTTATAAAGCATAAAATCTCGGAAAATGAAACATAAAGCACAAATGATATTTCTAATGGCAACATTGAGTATTTCGTCTTGTAAGAAAGGGAGAAGTTCCACACATTCGGATTTTGTTTCCAAAGAAGAATGCATCAAAGGCATTCTAAAGCAAGATGATTCCTTGGGCAAATTGAGAAATGTGTCCTGCAAGCAAGTCTCGTTGAGCAAAAGCATAGCCGATTACACCAAAGAGATAGGCCAATTCGATTACAGCAACTGTCCCGAGGCACTCAGCAAGGCTTTTAAAACCCATAAGGCGGCATGGAATGAAATGATGGTCATTACAAACAAATACCCAGACCTTAGAGGCGAAATGCACGATCTATTCGATCAAATAGAAATTGGTAGCGACTCGACACAATTCAGGATTTTGTTGAAGAACATATGGGATACTTGGGCTGATGTTGAAACTGCTTCCAAATAACCATCCAATAAAACACACTTACAATATCCAGTTTATAAAATTAAATAATACTTTAGTCCCACAAAAACTACATCTATGAAAAAAATAAGCCTTTTGAGCTTTTTGGTCTTAATTTGTTTGACAAGTTGCTCTGATTCCAAAAAGAAAGAAGAAACAACCACAAAGAAATATGTCGAAGAGCCACATTCTTTTGCCAAACCCAACGAAGCAGTCGTCACACATCTGAATCTAGACATTGCCGTCGATTTTGGAACAAAACAAATAAAAGGAACTGCCAGCTATGACATCACCAACAATAATGCAACAGAAATTGTCCTAGACACCAAATTCTTGGAAATTCAAAAGGTATTGGCTGGTAAAAACGAGGTAGAATTCTCACTTGGGGGTTTTAATGAGCAATTGGGTAGTGCTTTGAGAATCCCAATTGACGCAGACACAAAAAACATAACCGTACACTACAACACTACTGATAAAACAGAAGCTTTACAATGGTTAACCCCACAACAAACAGCAGATAAGACACATCCGTTTCTATTTACCCAAGGTCAGGCGATTTTGACACGAACGTGGATACCGATACAGGACAGTCCACAAGTTAGAATTACTTACAATGCATCCGTAAAGGTCCCCTCTTCTTTAATGGCGGTAATGAGTGCTCAAAATCCTAAAGTCAAAACTACAGATGGCATCTACAACTTTAAAATGCAACAAGCTATTTCTCCTTATCTAATAGCGTTGTCGGTTGGTAACATCGAATACAAGGCTGTAAGTGAAAGAACGGGGATTTATGCAGAAAAATCCTTGCTAGAGAAAGCGCATCAAGAATTTTCAGATATGGAAAAGATGGTTTCGGCTGCCGAAAACTTGTATGGAAACTACGACTGGGAGCAGTTCGACGTCATTGTCTTACCTCCTAGTTTTCCCTTTGGAGGAATGGAAAATCCACGTTTGACATTTGCTACGCCAACTGTCATAGCAGGAGACAAGAGTTTAACCTCCTTAATCGCTCATGAATTGGCGCATTCATGGTCAGGAAACTTGGTAACCAATGCCACTTGGGACGATTTTTGGTTAAACGAGGGCTTTACCGTTTACTTTGAGTTGCGCATAATGGAAGCTCTATACGGAAAAGACAGAGCCAATATGCTAGCTCTTATCGGACGACAAGATTTGGAGGAAGAATTGGAAGGTTTCAAGGACAGCCCAAATGACACCAAGCTAAAACTTGACTTAAAGGGACGCAATCCAGATGACGGAATGAATAGCATTGCCTATGACAAAGGTTACTTGTTCTTGAGAACCTTGGAGGAAACCGTAGGTAGAGAAAGATTTGACACTTTCCTAAAAAATTATTTTAGATCCCATGCCTTTTCTACGATGACCACTGAAAGATTCATCACTTACCTAAATGCTAATCTTTTGGAAAAACATCAAGTTTCGTTCAATACGAAAGAATGGATCTATAAGCCTGGAATTCCAAAAAACCAATCCATAATTACTTCGGACAAGTTTAGAAGTGTAGAAAAGACATTGTCGGAAATCATACGTAAAAACAAAGTTGACGTTGCCTTGACAAAAGATTGGACGACGCAAGAATGGGTTCACTTCGTTCGGAACTTCCCAAAAGAAATCACAACGGATCAATTGGCATTGATAGACAATGCCTTCAACCTTACAAACTCCAACAACTCATACATTGCCATGGTTTGGTTTGAAAAAGCCATAACTCACGATTATAGAGGTAACAATGTAGACGACAACATTGAAGCATTCTTGACGAATGTTGGTAGACGTTGGTATGTCTCTACCATTTTCAAGGCATACAAGAACAGTGACAAAGTAGCTGAAGCATTGGCCATATACCAAAAAGCTCGTCCAAACTATCACTCGGTAACCGTGAATACAGTCGATGACATCCTAGGGTACAAGACTGAATAGAATTACAGATATTGCGATGGACCGTTACAAGGAAACCTTCAAGACTTGGAATAACATGGCGTCGTTGTATGAAGACAAGTTCATGGACTTGAATTTATATGACGACACCTATGATTTGTTTTGCAATCATCTGAAAATTGCAAAACCAAAAGTTTTGGACATTGGTTGCGGTCCTGGCAACATAACCAAGTACGTCTTGTCAAAAATACCAAATTGTGACGTTCTGGGGATAGACATCGCCCCGAATATGATAACGCTTGCCCAAAAAAACAATCCAACTGCTCATTTCATTCAAATGGACATTAGGAACATCCATAGGCTAAACAGCAAGTTTACTGGAATCATTTGTGGTTTTGGCATCCCATACCTATCTAAAATCGATTGCAAAACATTGATAGAGAACTGTGCAGACTTGTTGGAATACAATGGCATTCTATACCTCAGTTTTGTAGAAGGCCCTCACGATGCCTCTGGCTATATTAAAGGCAGCCGTGGCGACAGGACCTATTTTTACTATCATGATTTGGAATACATAAAGCAAGAACTCTCCAAAACCAATTTCGACATTGTGAACACAATGAACATAGACTATGTAAAAAAAGACAATGTCGTTGAAATGCACACCATCATCATGGCTCGAAAACAAAACATCTAAACCTGAGTTCGATTGTTAAAACAGGCAAATTTGGTTTGTATTTTGGGTTTGAA
>JAHDHI010000046.1:27891-39561 GCA_020631395.1 Bizionia sp. | reverse complement strand
ACAATAAATTAGTGATTACAAATCCTTAAATTTGTACCGTTAAAAATCAAAGAACCAATATGCTTATAATAGGAATTGCTGGTGGTACAGGATGTGGAAAGACAACGGTTGTCAATCAAATATTGAACGAACTCCCTGAAGGGGAAGTTGGTGTGATATCGCAGGATTCCTATTATCAAGATACCACCCATCTATCTTATGAGGAACGCAAAAAAATCAATTTCGACCATCCCAGATCCATTGATTTCGATTTGTTGGGAGAACACTTGAAGACATTGAAAGAAGGAGAATCGATAAACCAACCCGTGTATTCTTTTGTAAAGCATAACAGAACAGGAGATACCATTGTTACCAAACCCAGAAAGGTAATGATCGTAGAAGGCATATTGATACTTACAAACAGAACATTGAGAGAGATGTTCGACATCAAGATATTTGTGCATGCCGATAGTGACGAACGTCTGATTAGAAGGTTAAAACGAGACATCGCAGAAAGAGGTCGAGATATCAACGAAGTATTGTCACGCTATCAAAATACGTTAAAACCAATGCATCAGCAATTTATCGAACCAACAAAGGAATATGCAGACCTCATCATTCCCAACAATAAATACAATACGGTAGCTGTTAACATTGTACGTACAATTATAAATGAAAAGCTTAATTAATGCCTAAGTTCCTTAAAAACAAATTCTTGATCATCTTTATAATCTTTGCCATATGGATGCTCTTTTTCGATGCAAACTCCTTGTTGCTGCATAAGGATCTCAACAAAGAGAAAGAAGCCAAATTGGATGAAATCGAACATTACAAGGAAGAATTTAAAAAAGATCAAAAGGCAATAAAGGAATTGAGCAGTGAGGAAGGCTTGGAAAAATTTGCACGTGAAGCCTACTACATGAAACGCGAAAATGAAGACATCTACATTATAGAATATCAAGACAGTTTAAAAACCAAAGAGAATGAGTAACGAGCTATTTGACGATTTTTCATCGGTAACTTCCAAAGCTTGGAAACAAAAAATCCAAGCAGACTTGAAGGGAGCTGACTATAATGATACATTGATATGGAAAACCAATGAAGGCATAAACGTCAAGCCTTTCTATCATCGCGACGACTTTGAGGGCAAAGAACCACTGCACGTTGCTTCCAACCATTGGAACATTGGACAATGCATCTTCGTTTCAAATGAGAAAGCTGCAAACGACAAAGCAGCAAATGCAATTGAAAGAGGTGCGGAAAGCATCAAGTTCATCATACCGAACAAAGACATTTCAATTGAAGAATTGTTTCTAAACTTGGATCTAACCTCTACTCCCATACATTTGGAATTGCAGTTTTTGGATTTTGATTTCACACAGCAAGTAAATGCAATGGCTGGCAATGCCGAAATTCACATTCATACGGACATTTTAGGCCATTTGGCCAAGAGCGGGAATTGGTTTGTAAACTTGGAGGAAGATCATGACCATCTGAAAAAAATGGTCAAGCACAATACTGCATTGAAAAGCTGCATTGGCATAAACGTAGACCTTTACCAAAATGCGGGAGCTTCCATTGTACAACAACTGGCATATGCCATGGCACACGTCAATGAATATTTGAATCACTTTGGAGATGCATTGACTCAAAGTATCACATTCAACGTATCCGTAGGTACGAACTACTTCTTCGAAATAGCAAAAATAAGAGCTCTGCGTCTACTTTGGAACACCTTGGCTTCAGAGTATGGCATTTCCAAACCATGCATTGTAGTGGCTACTCCAACAAAACGCAACAAGACCATTTACGATTACAACACGAATATGCTGCGAACGACCACCGAGTGCATGAGTGCAATACTTGGAGGAGCCAACACCATTTGCAATTTACCTTATGATGCCATATATCACAAAGACAATGAGTTTGGAGAACGAATTTCCAGGAATCAACTTCTCATCTTGAAGAAGGAAAGTTATTTTGGAGCTGTGACAAATGCATCCAATGGTAGTTACTACATTGAAAGCCTAACAGAGCAATTGGCAGAAAAGGCTTTAATCATATTCAAGGCTATAGAAAATGGAGGTGGCTTCTTGAAACAGTTGAAAGAAGGAATCATTCAAAAGAAAATAAAGGAAACCGCCAATAGGGAGCAGGAACAGTTCGACAATGGTGAATTGGTCTTGTTGGGAACAAACAAACATCCCAATGCAAATGACAAGATGAAAGACGACATGGAAATATATCCTTTTTTGAAAACCGATGTCAGAAAAACGCTCATTGAGCCCATTTTAGAAAAACGCTTGGCAGAAACCATGGAACAAACACGATTAAAAACAGAATAACTAATTTTTAAATTTCAAAGTAATGCAAACACGATTTTTCAAACTTTTCGCAATCACATTGTTAATCTCTTTCGTTAGTTGTAAAAAAGAAACCAGTCTAGAATACAAATATGCAGATAGCCCAAAGGTTTTGGCCTGTGATTTTCCAAAGGGTCAATTGTACAACGAAGCAGTTTACTCGTTCGAGAAGGACATTGTCAACCTATACGACAAGAAAGGACAGTCTGTGCCCAGAGCCTATTCCCAATTTGTTACGAATGTGTTGAACGGAAGGCTGAAGATTGAGGATTTGGCCTCAGAACACAGCTTCAACATTGCAAAGGCTTTAAAGGAAGATAAGGCTATTTGGAATGGCAATGGCAAGGATGTAACCCTCAACTACTCCGCTCCTTTCACGGATTGCATCGCAAACAACATAAAGATGTCGGGGTTCAAGACAACTTTCAACTCACTATTGGCTACCAATAGCATGCGTCCTTTGCTAATTTTAACACCATTGAGTTCGAGTGCTAGACAATTGCAAGGCGATGGTAGTCTGAAAACCTTTGTTGCCTTCGAGTACTACTATGCCAAATTGATGAACATGGATTCAACGTTGTTGAAAAAACAAGCTGAACCAGCACAAGACGGCAAAGTCGATTTCAACAACACACCAAAGAAGACATCTACGCTTCAACCTGCAGAAAAAAAGGATGATCACGCTGGACACAATCACTAATAAATGAATAGAAGGATAATTTTCAAATACATTTTGACCTCATATGTCTTTTTACACCTAACATCTTGCTTGCAAGGTGTTAGAGAGGTAAAAAATTGGATAGAGTCTCCGAACATAGAAGAGGTAAAAGGCAAGTATACCTTTATGAGTGAAGATGGCATAAAGGTATATTTGCCTAGCATATTTAAAAAATATCCATTGGTTGAATACCAAAAAATAGTAAAGTCATTGACAACCGATGAAGACTACAAACAAGAAAACAAACGTTTGAACCTACTTAGGAAGATGGATGACCATTTCCATATCTTCTATGACAAGGTAACACGACCTACATACACCATAAACACATTGCCCTATCATCCCATATCAAAAAAAGATGCACAATTCCTCTTAGGGATGATAAGAGTTAACAATGAGAAAACTGATAGGGATTCAGGTTTGGAATACAAGAAGATCACAGCCAAGTACAATTCCAAATTTGGCCCTCAAATATTCAAGGCTGTGTATAGAATAGACAATGCAAAAAAAAATGTCACCAGTTATAGTTCCTCGTATATCGTATCTCATAACGACAAAACCGTATACATTCAACTAACGACGGCCTACGAAATGAATTTTGATCCTTACCTTCATAAAATGATAATGTAATGCAAAGAAAGAATATTCAACATCTCAATTTAAAACCTGAAGTCAAAGGCTCTGAATCCGTTTCCAAGGAAACTTTCAATACGGCAGAAGACATCGTTGTTAAATCCACCTATGCAAAAGAAGACTTGGCAGATTTAAAACATTTGAACTTTGTTGCAGGGATAGCTCCAAACCTTCGCGGTCCATATAGTACCATGTATGTTCGCAGACCTTGGACGATTCGTCAATATGCAGGATTCAGTACGGCAGAAGATAGCAATGCATTTTACAGACGTAATCTCGCTGCTGGACAAAAAGGACTCTCCGTGGCTTTCGATCTGGCAACCCACAGAGGTTATGACAGTGATCATGAACGTGTCGTTGGAGATGTAGGAAAGGCAGGTGTAGCCATAGATAGCGTTGAGGACATGAAAATATTGTTCGATCAGATACCATTGGACAAAATGTCTGTTTCAATGACAATGAATGGTGCCGTCCTACCGATACTTGCCTTTTACATAGTAGCAGCTGAAGAACAAGGAGTAAAACGAGAATTGCTAGCAGGAACAATACAAAATGACATTCTAAAGGAGTTCATGGTAAGGAACACATACATCTACCCTCCAACTCCCTCCATGAAGATCATCTCGGACATTTTTGAATACACCAGTAACTACATGCCTAAATTCAACAGCATAAGTATTTCCGGATACCATATGCAAGAAGCTGGTGCTACTTGTGACATTGAACTGGCCTACACATTGGCAGATGGTTTGGAATACATAAGAAAAGGATTGGCAGCTGGGATGGACATTGACACCTTTGCTCCTCGCCTCTCTTTCTTTTGGGCCATTGGAATGAATCATTTCATGGAAATTGCAAAAATGCGTGCAGCTAGGATGCTGTGGGCAAAACTTGTAAAGCAATTCAACCCAAAAAACCAAAAATCCTTGGCATTGAGAACACATTGTCAAACTAGTGGTTGGAGTTTGACGGAACAAGACCCGTTCAACAATGTTGCCAGAACAACGATAGAAGCTACAGCTGCAGCATTTGGAGGTACGCAAAGCCTACATACCAATGCTTTGGATGAAGCCATTGCACTACCAACGGATTTTTCTGCAAGAATAGCACGAAACACACAAATATTCCTACAAGAGGAAACCAACATCACAAAAACGGTAGACCCTTGGGCTGGTAGCTATTATGTAGAAAAACTAACCAATGACATTGCAGAAAAGGCATGGTCCTTGATTGAGGAAGTCGAAGAGCTTGGAGGAATGACAAAAGCCATCGAGGCAGGAATCCCAAAACTACGTATTGAGGAAGCTGCTGCAAGAAAACAAGCAAGAATAGATTCTGGGCAAGATATCATTGTCGGCGTAAACAAATATGTCTTGGAAGAGGAAGATCCCTTGCATATTCTAGAGGTCGACAACCAAACGGTACGTAACCAACAAATAGAACGTTTAAATGGAATCAAAGCCAAACGTGATGCCAAAAAAGTAAAGCAAACCTTGGGAGATTTAACGACGGCAGCACGAACTGGAACGAAAAATTTATTAGCTTTAGCAGTCGAAGCTGCTCGTGAACGCGCAACTTTGGGAGAAATAAGTGATGCCATGGAGGTCGAATTCGGGCGTTACAAAGCACAAATAAAATCATTTTCGGGAGTGTATAGCAAAGAAATAAAAGACGACAAGAGCTTTGAAAAAGCAAAAGAACTAGCCAATGCATTTGCAGAACAAGATGGACGTAGACCACGTATCATGATCGCAAAAATGGGACAAGATGGACACGACCGAGGCGCCAAGGTCGTTGCTACAGGTTATGCAGACGTTGGTTTCGATGTGGATATAGGTCCACTATTTCAAACTCCTCAAGAAGCTGCAAAGCAAGCCGTAGAAAATGATGTACACATTTTGGGAGTATCCTCGCTTGCAGCTGGACACAAGACATTGGTGCCACAAGTTATCGAAGCTCTTAAAAATTATGATCGAGAAGACATCATGGTAATCGTTGGTGGCGTGATTCCAAAACAAGACTACCAGTATTTGTTTGATGCTGGAGCTGTCGCCGTCTTTGGTCCTGGCACCAAAATTAGCGAAGCTGCCATTAAGATCTTGGAGATTTTGATTGATGAGTAAACACCAATTATTCTTAACTCTTTTGTTTCTTGGTTTTCAAAAAAGCAAAAGTACATAATTAAGAAAAACCTCTTTGTGGCTATAGCCATACTATTGATTGGGTTAAAGAGAATTTTGATCAGACCATCAAATATCAAACCCAACGCACTTTTAAAAACACATACTTACATAGAAGTTTTTCTCCTATTCATACAATAATTCTGTTTGGGAAGTTGAAGGAGTCAAAGCGCTTTCACAATACAAACCAAATGAATTTAAAATAGTGACTATTGACAATGCTGGTTTTCATTCCACTCGAAATATAGAGGGCCAGAAAACATTGAGCTCATTAGAATTCCTCCATATGCGCCAGACTTAATCCTGCCGAGAAGGTCTGGCAGTATTTAAAGAACGCTTTAAGAATAAAACATTTGGTAAACATTAAGAATCTAAAGAAGTGGTTACACAAAATAGTGATGGCAAAATAACAAATGAAAACGTGATTAGCATTGTCGAAAATGAATCTTCGACACGTCCTTTAAGGCTTGTTTTAATTTGTAATTGGTATTATAGCTAGTTTAATTAATGTTAATGACTGTTAAGCAGTGTTATTTTATGATAGAACATCGGTTACTATTCAATATATTACACAACATCCTGTAAATCACAACATTTACACACCTTTAACCATCATTAAATATTATTCTATGAATTTAAATTCCCTCAAAAAAATATCGTTCTCAGGCTTGGCCTTGGCACTAATCATATTGTCATGTAGCCAAACCAAAGAAGTAGTCAGAACTACTGATTCCAAAGAAAGAATAGAAACGACTACGGTTGACAATCCCTCAAAAATCCCTTTCAACCCAGAAGTAAGAACAGGTAAATTAAGTAACGGCCTGACTTATTACATTAAAAACAATGGTAAACCTGAAAACAAAGTGGAGCTAAGACTCGTTATAAATGCTGGTTCCATCTTGGAAGATGAGGATCAACTTGGTTTAGCTCACTTTATGGAACATATGAATTTCAACGGCACCAAAAACTTCAAGAAAAACGAATTGGTGGATTATCTACAAAGCATTGGTGTAAAGTTCGGGGCACATTTAAATGCCAATACAAGCTTCGACCAAACCGTATATATCCTACCCATACCTAGTGAAGATCCTGAAAAATTGGAAAAAGGGTTCCAGATATTAGAAGATTGGGCTCACAACGCCCTATTGACCGATGAAGAAATTGACAACGAGCGTGGTGTCGTCTTGGAGGAATACCGTTTGGGAAAAGGTGCCAACGAACGTATGATGCAAAAATACCTACCTAAGCTCATGTATGGTTCCAAATATGCTGAAAGGCTACCCATAGGCACCAAGGAAAACCTTGAAACGTTTAAACACGAAAGCTTGAGGCGATTCTACAAAGATTGGTATAGACCAGATCTAATGGCTGTAATGGCTGTTGGAGATGTAGATGTGAGTGTATTGGAGGAAAAAATAAAAACGCACTTTGGGAGAATCCCTGCTGCCCAAAATCCAAGAAAACGAGAAGTATACAACGTACCAAACCATGATGAAACCTTTATCGCGATAGAATCTGACAAGGAAGCAAACTCCTCTCAAGTTAGGGTAATGTTCAAAAACACAAAAAATGCAGAGCTTGAAAATACCATAGAAGACTATAGAAAAGGAATGGTGCAATCCTTGTTTTCCAAAATGATCAACAACAGGTTAAACGAATTGAAAAATAGTGAAAATCCACCATTTATATTTGGATCCAGCAGCTACGGAGGCACATGGGCCAGAACAAAGAAAGCCTATCAATCTTTTGCAATGTGCAGTGAAAAAGACCAACTAAAGGCTCTAAAGGCCCTATTGGAAGAAAACGAGCGTGTAAAGAGATTTGGGTTTCAAGAAAGAGAATTCAACCGCGCAAAGAAAAGCATATTAGCTGGATATGAAAAATCCTTTAAGGACAAGGACAAGATAGAATCCAACAGAGTCATTGGAGAATATATAAGAAACTTTCTCGATGGAGAAGTAATGCCCGGTATCGAGTGGGAATACAATACATATAAAAAACTCTTGCCAACGATCACCTTGGAAGAAGTAAACAATCTAATTAAAAGCTATTTGAGAGAAGACAATAGAGTAGTTGTAATCACTGGTCCAGAAAAAGAAGGGCTCCCTAAGATAACAAAAGATCAAGTAACCGATTTGTTAGAAGGTTTAAAGGACATAGACATTAAACCCTACGAGGACAAAGAGGTAGCTAGTAGTTTAATTACCAGCCTACCGTCAGCAGGGAGCATTACAAATACAATAAAAGATGAAAGGTTAGGAACAAAAACATTAACACTGAGCAATGGAGCAACGGTAACCTACAAAAAGACAGATTTCAAAAATGACGAAATCTTGTTTGAAGCCTTTAGCTATGGAGGAACTTCACTATATTCCTTGGAAGACTTCAAAGCTACCGCCCTAGCAAACTCCGGCTTGACTGAAGCTGGCGTAAATGGTTTCAACAAAACCGATTTGGGAAAAATGCTATCGGGAAAAATAGTGTCTGTGCGTCCAAGTATTGAGGCCTATAGTGAAAACTTCAGAGGTATTGCCTCTCCAAAAAACCTAGAAGAGCTATTTCAATTAACACATCTCTACTTCACCTCTTTAAACAAAGACGACAAAGCCTTCAACTCCTTCAGAAACAAACAAAAGGCCTATTTAGGAAATATGATGGCAAATCCGCAGAATTATTTTTCTGTGGAAATGGGAAAATTCATCAACGGTAAAAACCCTAGATATATGAGTTTCCCTACGCCAGAGATGATGGATGCGGCAGATTACGATTTAGCCTACGAAAAATACAAGGAACGTTTTTCCAATGCAGGAGACTTCAAATTTTACTTCGTGGGGAACATAGACGAACAGAAGCTACTTGAATACTGCGCCAAATATTTAGCCAGCTTGCCATCTACTGACAACAATGAATCTTACAATGTAAGTGACTTTAGACCTATGACCGGGCAACATACGAAAACAATCGAAAAGGGAACAGACCCAAGAAGCTCTGTTCTAATCACTTATAATGGCCCAACGACATACAATGCCAAAGAAGCCCATGCATTACAAAGCATTGGGGAAATCCTAACCATAAAGCTCGTTGAAAAACTAAGAGAAGAAGAAGGAGGTGTCTATGGCGTAGGTGCCAGAGGACACATTGCAAAGATACCTTATGGATGGTTCAACTTTACAATTAGCTTTCCTTGCGGACCTGAAAATGTAGACAAACTAAAAGACGCTGCATTAAAAGAAGTTTCCAAATTAATTTCCGAAGGACCTACAGACAAGGATTTAGCCAAGATTAAAGAAGCCCAACTACTAGATAGGAAAGAAAGACTCAAACAAAATCGCTTTTGGTTGAGCCTTTTGAAAAACTCAGATTACCAAGACAAGGATCCCAACAGAATATTTGCTTTTGAAGATTCCGTGAATAACCTTACCAAAGATTATTTGCAAAGCATTGCCAAGAAATATTTGACCAAAGGCTATATTTTAGGTGTTCATAAACCAGAGAAATCATAAAAAAAATGGGCTTTATTCTAAATAACTGCTGTTTTAAACAATATTTATGCTAAATAACTTATAGAATAAGTGTTTTACATTGAATTAAAAAGCATAACTCATTGTTTGTTAACACAATAACAGTAGCAACAATATTTTAGAACAAAGCCAAAAAATGTAAAAACAGCAAAAAAGGCTATTCATATAATCCAATGGTAGCCTTTTTTACTTCAATACAAAACAAACTTTTCCTTTTCTTCTTTGGAAGATAGCATTTACAAACACTTTTCAAGTTTAACCAACTGTTAACAAATTCCGTTTTTATTAGTCATAAATAATTGTATTTTTACACATAATAAAACCAAATCATTTAATGGGTAAAATCATTGCAATTGCCAATCAAAAAGGAGGTGTGGGTAAAACGACTACCTCAGTAAACTTAGCAGCATCCTTAGGGGTCTTAGAAAAGAAAGTATTGCTTATAGATGCCGATCCACAAGCAAACTCAACATCAGGTTTAGGCATAGATGTCGAAACTGTGGAAGTGGGTTCTTATCAACTATTGGAGCATACTGTTTCTGCCAGAGAAGCCAGTGTTGCTACAAACACTCCTAATTTGGACGTCATACCTGCACACATAGACCTTGTTGCCATCGAAATAGAATTGGTGGACAAGGACAAGCGTGAATACATGTTGAAAAAAGCTTTGTCAGACATAAAGGACGATTACGACTACATACTCATAGATTGTGCTCCATCATTGGGATTGCTTACCTTGAATGCACTTACTGCATCAGACGCAGTAATAATTCCAATACAATGCGAGTACTTTGCATTGGAAGGGCTAGGCAAGTTGTTGAATACCATTAAAAGTGTTCAAAAGATACATAATCCGGATTTGGACATAGAAGGATTGTTGCTTACAATGTACGATGCACGTTTACGCTTGTCCAATCAAGTCGTGGAGGAAGTGCAGAAACATTTCAATGACATGGTATTTAAAACCATCATACAACGTAATGTCCGCTTGAGTGAAGCTCCTAGTTATGGAGAAAGCATCATCAGTTATGATGCTGGAAGCAAAGGCGCTAGCAACTACTTGAGTTTGGCAAAAGAAATTATAAATAAAAACTCCTAAAAATGGCGAAGGCGACAAAGAAACAGGCTTTAGGTAGAGGATTATCTGCATTGTTGAAGGATCCGAGCAACGACATCAAATCGGTTCAAGATAAAAACGCAGACAAGGTAATAGGCAACATCGTCGAGTTGGAATTGGATAGCATTGAGATGAATCCATTTCAACCCCGTACAAATTTCAATGAAGAGTCTTTGCGGGAATTGGCTTCCTCAATAAAGGAATTGGGGGTCATCCAACCCATAACAGTCCGAAAATTAGGGTTTGACAATTATCAATTGGTATCTGGAGAACGTCGTTTTCGTGCTTCAAAGCTAATTGGATTAGAAACCATCCCTGCATACATTCGTATAGCAAACGATCAAGAAAGTCTTGAAATGGCTTTGGTTGAAAACATTCAGCGCCAAGATCTAGATCCTATCGAAATTGCATTGTCCTACCAACGTTTAATTGACGAAATTCAATTGACTCAAGAACAAATGAGCGAACGTGTTGGCAAGAAACGATCCACGATAACCAACTATCTGCGTTTGCTTAAACTAGATCCGATCATTCAAACAGGGATAAGAGATGGCTTTTTATCCATGGGACATGGTCGTGCAATCATAAACATTGAAGATCAGATCATTCAATTGGAGATTTACGAAATCATCCTATCGAAAAAACTATCTGTAAGGGAAACGGAAGCATTGGTAAAAAACTACAATCAAACTAACGAAGTTAGAGTTCCCGTTAAGAAAGAAAAAGAAGAATTGCCAAAATACGTTAAAAAGGGCATATCAACTTTTTCAGAATACTTTGGACATAAAATAGACGTTAAAACCTCTAGCAATGGAAAAGGAAAGATAATTATCCCTTTTCATTCCGAAGAAGATTTTAATAGAATAAAAAAATTAGTCCAAGGTGATTCCAAATAAATTCATCATAGCTTTTCTTGCCTTTTCATGCTTTGGTTTTTCCGTCATGGGGCAAGAAGATGAAGATAAAACCAACGAAGACGAAAAAGAGGTAGCAAAGACAGAGGAGGTAACCGTCGTTTTGGATTCCACACAACTTAGAAAGCCCATTGATCCCCTGTCTCCATCTCGAGCAGCATTCTATTCTGCCGTATTGCCAGGTTTGGGACAGGCATACAATAAAAAATACTGGAAAATCCCAATTGTATATGCTGCCTTGGGTA
>JAHDHI010000046.1:0-27791 GCA_020631395.1 Bizionia sp. | reverse complement strand
CAGGCATACAATAAAAAATACTGGAAAATCCCAATTGTATATGCTGCCTTGGGTACGGGGGTGTACTTTTACATAAGCAACAACAACGACTACAAGAAAGTCCGTAATCTCTATAAAAGGAGATTGGCTGGGTTTCCAGACGATCCTCAAGATAGATTTACTAGCTTGACGAACGATGGATTGCGCCAAGCACAAAAAACATTGAGAAGAAACAAGGAGTTGTCTCTCTTGATTACAGTGGGGCTATATGCCTTGAACATTATAGATGCCAATGTAGACGCCCACTTGTTGCAATACAACGTCGATGACAACTTATCATTCAAACCGCATTACATAATCAATCAATTTGACAACAAGGGTAGTGTTGGGTTGACAATGAATTTTAAGCTCAATTAGATTCTACAGAACTCAAAAACATAAAGACAAAACTTTCCTACTTCGAGGAAACAATAAAACAAATACTCCATGAAAATTGCTCTACTAGGTTATGGGAAAATGGGAAAAACCATAGAAAAAATTGCTATAGATCGAGGCCATACAATTGTAATAAAAGCAGATGCAGATGCTACTTATGATTTGACACAAGCAGATGTAGCCATAGACTTCAGCATCCCCACTGCTGCATTCAAAAACATTTCCAATTGCATAAACAACGGCGTCCCTGTAATTTCTGGGACAACGGGTTGGTTGGATGATTATGAAAAGGCCGTTGACCTATGTAATGAAAAGAAAGGAGCATTCATCTATGCTTCCAATTTCAGCTTGGGAGTAAATGTCTTTTTCGAGTTGAATAGGACATTGGCTAAAATGATGTCTTCTTTAAAACAATACGACATTAGCATGGAAGAAATTCATCACACCCAAAAACTGGATGCCCCAAGTGGAACCGCCATTTCCTTGGCAGAAGACATTCTTGGTCAACACCAAGATTACGACGCTTGGAATATGGACTCCCCAGAAACTGGTAGTATCCCAATCACCGCCAAGCGCATCGAAAATGTACCAGGCACGCATACCATTGCTTACAAAAGCGAGGTGGATACCATAGAAATAAAACACACGGCACATAACCGTGAAGGTTTTGCCTTGGGAGCAGTAATAGCTGCAGAATGGATTTTTGGCAAAGCTGGAGTTTTCACTATGAAAGATGTGTTAAATATTGGTTAACACAAAATAAATTTGTAACATTTGCATAGGTTAAATCACTTATAGCAAGCATATAAAAAATATAGATTATGTCAGGAAGTCAATGGATACTATTTTTCTTGGTAATACAAGTCATACATGGATTAGCCACATGGAAACTATACATCAAGGCTGGAAGGCAAGCTTGGGAAGCTTTCATACCGGTATACAACGCCGTTGTTCTAATGAAGGTAATAAACAGACCTTGGTGGTGGACAATCCTTTTATTTCTTCCCATAGTCAATCTCATATTATTTCCTGTCGTTTGGGTAGAAACCGCTAGAAGCTTTGGAAGAAACTCCAATATGGACACCTTTCTGGCCATTGTGACTTTAGGTTTTTACAACTTCTACCTAAACTATGTCCTCGATGTGAAATACATAGAGGAAAGAAGCCTAAAACCAAGAACTGGGCTTGGCGACTGGGTGAGTTCAATAGCCTTTGCCATTGTAGCTGCAACGATAGTACACACTTATTTCATACAACCTTTTGTAATACCGTCTTCATCTTTGGAAAAGTCCTTGTTGATAGGAGACTTTCTATTCGTCAGCAAATTTCACTATGGAGCAAGATTCCCAATGACCACAGTCGCACTGCCCATGGTTCATGATTCCGTTCCTTTGACAAAGAAGAAGTCCTATCTATTCGATGACGACTTCAACAAAAGGAAGACATCATGGTTGAACAAATTGCAATTGCCCTATATGAGGCTTCCTGCCTTTGAAAAAATAGATAGAAACGAAATTGTCGTTTTCAATCAACCAGCAGACACCTTGCTGGACATGAATGACTTTACTCCAGATAGGAATTACTACAAACCAATAGACAAGAAGACAAACTTGGTAAAGCGTTGTGTTGGAACTCCAGGGGATTCTCTAGAAATAAAAGATGGTTATGTCTATATAAACGGCAAGAAAAATGAATTGCCGGATCGTGCCAAACTTCAATTCTTTCATTCCATAAAGACAAAATCCAGTGCTGCTCCTCTATTCAAGAAGTATAACATCACAGAGACACGTGAAAGGCAGATTTTTTCAATCGAAAACAGATTTTGGGACAATGCAAAGCTTCAAGAATACCTTAGAAGCAACAACATCGTATTGACGATAGAATCCAGAGACTCTATCAACACTTTGGTTACTGGTGGAATGACACAAAAGCTGTATGATCAATTAAAGGTAAAAATCGTAGGCTCAACTGTAAATGCGAATATGACAGAGGAAGTGGCTGAACAAATGAAAGCCGAGAGCAATGTCGTTTCCATTACCAAACAAAATTCAAAAATTGCAGATCCGGGATTGTTTCCTCAAGATGCCGGTTATGCCTACTCTACGGATAATTTTGGTCCCATCTACATTCCAGGAAAAGACAAGACGGTCGATTTGAATGTAGACGTTCTACCATTGTACAAGCGCATCATAACGGAATACGAAGGCAATACATTGAAGGTAAGAGGCAATCAAATCATCATAAACGATGAAGTTGCCACGAGCTATACTTTCAAACAAGACTATTACTGGATGATGGGAGACAATAGACAAAACTCGATAGACTCCAGATTCTGGGGCTTTGTTCCACACAATCACGTTGTTGGAAAACCAGTTTTGATATGGATGAGTTGGGATTCCAATGCAGAAGGCTTCTTAAACAAGATTCGTTGGAATAGGCTGTTCACCACTGTACACGGAGGCGGAAGCCCTGTATCCTACTTTGTACCTTTTTTGGTACTTCTAGCTGGGTGGATTGGTTTTAACAAATGGAGAAAGAGAAAGAAAGCTTAATGCTCATGTGGCAGACCTTTCTTTACTTGATACTTCATAAATTCACGAATCGTTAAATAATGATGTTCGTGAATTTATTCTTTTCAATTGTTTCAAAATGAACATATTAATACATCCTACATATCTTCCCAACATCATAACCTTTGTAACCATAGCAAAGGCCAAGGAAGTGACTTTTGAAATGGGGGACAATTTCCAAAAGCAAACCTATAGGAATAGAAGTTACATCTATGCCGCCAATGGAAAATTACAATTGAGCATTCCTGTTGTCTATTCACAGAAGAACAGGCAAAAATATGAAGATGTAAAAATAGCGAATGATTACAAATGGCAAGATTTGCACTGGAAGTCTTTTGAGTCTGCATATAGGACTTCTCCTTTTTTTGAATTCTATGCCGATGAATTGAAACCTTTGTTTATCGAATCCTTTGAAAACATCTTGGATTTCAACTTAAAGTGCTTTGAGGTCGTTTGTGATTGTCTTCAGCTGGATGTCAAGCTCAATAAAACTGTAGAGTACGTAAAAGAGCCAGTCGCTTTGAAAGACTACAGGCATTTGGTACAAGCCAAAAGAGAACCGATGTACGAGTTGGACGATTACATTCAAGTATTTTCAGAAAAGCATGGTTTCATAGACAACTTGAGCATTTTGGATCTTCTATTCAATGAAGGAACGAATGCTTTGTCCTATTTGGAATCTCAACGTCTACCATAGATGCTACAATCAATCTTACATTATGGCATCCATTTTTTGCTCCCTCTTGCCATTGCCCTTTGTTTCTTCCAAAAAAAATGGAAAAGAGCCTATTTCATTATGGTTTTAGGGATGTTGATAGACTTTGACCATTTGTTGGCCACCCCAATTTTCGATGGCAATCGATGCAGTATCGACTTCCATCCTCTACACTCCCATTATGCCATAGCCATCTATCTATTGTTGATGCTTCCAAAAAGAACCAGATTGATGGGTTTGGGGTTGACAATACACATCATAGCAGATGCCGTGGATTGTTTGATGATGTAGAATCATAGCAGAAAATTCAATTCAGACTCACTTTTGCCATCACGGGATAATGATCGGAATACTTCACATCATAAGTCTTGAAGCTATTTATGTTGAATGTCTCGTCTGTTAAAATAAAGTCGATCCTCAAAGGAAAGAACTTTAAATCGTATGTTCTACCAAAACCGTTTCCAGCGACCTTGAAGGTGTCATTCAGATCCTCTCTAATCGCCTTGTAAACATATGAAAATGCCGTGTTGTTGAAATCACCGCATATGACCATCTTGTAACTGCATTCTTTCTTATGCTTTAAAAACAATTCCGTTTGAAGTTGTTGCTCCTTGAAAGTCTTACCAACACCGTTGAATAATTTTTCGGAATCCTCTTTTGTCAAACTCTGTTCTTTTGGATCTATTCTCAAAGATTGCAAATGAATGTTATAGACTCGTATGGTATCCTTCCCTTTAACTACATCCGCATAAATTGCATTGTTGGACGTATTGGGAAAAGCTACAGAACCAGACCCTACAATTGGGTATTTGGAAAAAATGGCTTGCCCATACTTTGTCTTGTTGCCAGAAAGTTTTTCATATTTATAATTGAAAAAAGACAAGTCGATGTTCGCGTGTGGATGATACTCTTGCAGAGACAAGATGTCTGGAGACTCCTCCTTAATGAAATTCACCAATTTTGTTTCAATGTCCTTTTCTGGAATCCAATCGTACAAATTGAACAATCTTACATTGTAATTCATTATGGAAATGTTATCAGGGCTTTCTACAGCCTTGGATTCTGAAAACTTGTATAATGACCCAAAGGATATGTAACCTAGAGCCAAGACCAAAAGCGACAACAACAATTGCTTTTTGATCTTTACCAACCAATACAATAGGAATACTACGTTTAGTATGATTAAAAATGGTACTCCCAGTCCCAAAACGGAGAGTGCAGAAAAGGTCTTAGGAGGTAAAAACGGTAGAATGTAGGATAGCAACAAAATGAATGCTGCAACTGAGTTGAAGAAGAATACTATTTTCTCAAAAAACTTCAATCCTTTCATATTCATTCTCCGCCATGGCGGAAACCGTATTAATTATATTTGCCGTTATACAATTTCTTAAATGTCATTTCCCTGCTTTGAATAGGAATTCCTTTTCTTCGGCTGTCAAACTATCATAACCACTCTTGCTGATCTTATCCAAAATGACATCCACTTTCTTCTGATTGTTAAACTGATTAAATTCACCTTTAGTATAGCCTCCTACTTTGGATTTGTCCTTGTATACCGTTTTCATGTTGGTTTTGTTGGAAAAGCGAAACCATCCTGAGACTGTATCAATCATACTTTCGAATCCTCGACCTATGTCATTGCCCTTTAGTAGTTGTTTGGCGTAGACATAGCCTAACAAGGCGCCACCCAGATGCGCCAAATTGCCACCTTGATTCACTTGGCCAAAGACACCGATGGCATCTATGGTTACAAAAAATGCACCTAGATACCATAACTTCAAATTGAATGCAAGAATACGAATCTCCTTGTTCGGCATGTATGCGCACAAAAAGATGAAAAGTGCTCGAACTGCTGCTGAGGCTCCTATTAAATAAGCATTTTCTGAAAAGAAATGTGGAAATAAACCATAACCTATTTGAAAGGTAAAACCTCCAACCATGGCACCTAGGAAATAGATGTTCAAAGCCATTTTGGGGCTAAATAGGTTCAAGAAAATCCTTCCTATGAAATACAGCCATAACATGTTAAACAACAAATGTATGAAGCCATAGTGCAAAAAAGCATAGCTGATTATTGTCCAAGGTTTAATAAAAAAGCTGTTGAACTTGCTGGGCAGTTCAAACCAAGTCAAAAAGGTACTCAAAAAAGGCTTGAACAACAGTACTATGAAAAAAATGACAAGGTTGATCGCTATTATCTTTTCGAGCACGTTGAGTCTTGCCAACTTGTATTTTATGTCTTCTGTCAAACTCATTAATTCCAACGATTTTTATTGAATTGGGTCTTTCTCCAATACCACATTATCACAAAACCAGTTACAGCTCCACCAATATGTGCCATATATGCGGTATTGCTTGGACTGAAAAAGGACTGACCAGAAATTGCCGAGATGAGATCCAATATTATTATGCCAGGAATGAAGTATTTTGCCTTGATTGGTATTGGTAAAAAGATCAGCATCAATTCCGCATTGGGATTCATCATTCCAAAAGCAACCAAAATCCCCATGATACACCCAGAAGCACCAACCATATAACTACTCATAATGACATTCATGTCAAACAATGAAGGAAATGCATTATTTTCCATTATTAAAGCAGGATTAACAGCATATTCTGACAATAAAGGTTCCATTCCTTTTATCAAAAGGTCAGGTTTTATAAAATTACCTTCCCTAGCATTTATTGATACAATTTTATGTAACAATTCATCACTCATATTTAAATCTACTATGCTTTGATAGGCAGAATAAAAGTCATAATAATAATACCCCAATTGAAACAATACAGCTCCAAGTCCAGCAGAAATATATAGGAATAAAAACTTTTTACTACCCAAATATTGTTCTACTGCAACACCAAACATAAAAAGGGCAAACATATTGAAAAAGAGGTGGCCAAAGCTTCCATGCATGAACATATGCGTGAAGATTTGCCAAGGCTGAAATATATCGCTTTTAGGAAAATACATAGCAAACCATTCATAGAACAATTTCCCACCTCCAACAGTCAATGTTCCAATAAACATTACAACGTTTATAATTATTAAATGCTTTACCGTATCAGTTAATCTATTCATCATAATTTACACAAACTTTCTATCTAATTCATCAACAGTCATCGTAATGAATGTCGTCTTGTTTACTGGAGACACATTAGGCTCCTTGCAAGCAAACAATGTATTTACCAAATGCTCTTGCTCTACTCTATTCAAACTTTGCCCCGTTTTTATGGCCAAGCTCTTTGCCATGGATTTGGCCAATAGGTCGGTAGCACTAAAGTTGCTGTCCGGGACTTCATGCTCCACATCACTGATCAATTGCTCCAAAATGATGGAAACTTCACTCTCAGGGACACTTACGGGCACACCTGTTATTTCGACCAACTCCTTGTTAACGCTTTTAAATACGAAACCTGTATGTTCCAAATCGTTTTTCAACTGATTGATGATTTCTATTTCCTGTGGCGAGAAATGCAATTCCAATGGAAACAGCAATTGTTGGCTCATTGCTTCCTTTACCGTCATATGTTGCAAGAACTCTTCGTATAGGACACGTTGATGCGCCCTATTTTGATCTATTACCAACATGCCCGATTTAATTTTGCTTATAAGGTATTTGTTATGTACTTGGTACGTACTCTGCTTCTGCTCTATTTGATTGGCCTCATCGAAAATAGATGTTTCGCTTTGATCACTTTCAAATTGTACTTCACTGAAATCTCGTTGTGTCTTCGTTCCTTTGGATTCCAATCCTACATATAGCCCTTCCCAACTTGCCCCTTCGCCTTTTTTATAAGTTTGGTTGGAAACCGTCGTGCTAGCCCCCTTTTCTTCTTTAAACGGGTTAAAGCTATTGTCTACCTCAATGCTTGGCATTTTATTTTGTTGGTAGCTGTAAGGCGTGTCCAAGTTTGAATCTCTATCAAAATCCAAGACCGGTGCTATGTTGAACTGCCCCAAGCTGTGTTTTACCGCCGAGCGCAAAATGGCATACAGAGTATGCTCGTCGTCAAATTTTATTTCTGTCTTGGTAGGGTGAATGTTGATGTCTATGGTTTGAGGATCGACGGTTAAATTTAAAAAATAACTGGCATGCGTCCCATCTTTCAACAATCCTTCGTATGCAGAACCAATGGCATGATTCAAATAAGCACTTTTAATGTAACGGTCATTCACGAAAAAGAATTGCTCTCCTCTTGTTTTCTTTGCAAACTCAGGCTTACCAATGAATCCTGACACCTTCAACACTTCCGTATCTTCCTCTACCGGCACTAATTTTTCATTTGTTTTCGAGCCAAAGACATTGACTATTCGCTGTCTATAATTGCTTTCTGGCAAATTGAAGGATTCACTGCCATTGTGAAACATCACAAAGCCAATGGATGGATGTGCCAAGACCACACGATGAAACTCGTCTATGATATGACGTGTTTCCACGGGGTTGGACTTTAAAAAATTTCGTCTAGCGGGAATGTTGAAAAACAAGTTCTTTACAGCTATCGATGTCCCTTTTGGTGTGACTACGACTTCTTGCGAAATGACATTGCTTCCTTCTATTTCTATGCAAGTGCCTACTTCTTCCTGTTCTTGTTTCGTCTTTAATTCTACGTGAGCAATTGCAGCTATGCTAGCTAGGGCCTCCCCACGGAATCCTTTGGTGTGCAACTGAAACAAATCATCTGCCGAACGGATTTTGGAAGTCGCATGTCTCTCAAAGCTCAAACGTGCATCCGTAACGCTCATTCCCTTGCCATTGTCTATGACTTGAATAAGTGTTTTACCTGCATCCTTGATGATAAGTTTTATTAGACTAGCTCCTGCATCTATGGCATTTTCCATTAGCTCCTTTACTACCGAAGCTGGTCGTTGTACTACTTCCCCTGCTGCAATTTGATTGGCAACATGATCTGGTAACAATTGAATGATATCTGCCATTTATTGCCTCTTGAAAAAGATACTTAAATTAAAATCGAAAAACCACAGAATAAGAAATGCCAGTATTATGCTTATGAACAAAACTCGACGATTAACTGCCTTGTCTGGAGAATTTTTAAACTCGTCCCAAGCAGAGGTGAACTTCTGTTTCATATTCTTGTTTTCCCCAACTGAAGTTCTATAGTCATCAAACTTATGCTTTATTTCAAACGGGCTTCCTTCCCCTTCGTTTTTATAATAACGTGGAGTGTAACTATATCGCTTGTTCTTTCTAAGTTTCATAAATCCCATAGCTCTCTAATTATCTTAATTTCGTTTCTAAATAATACATGAACGCAATTATCAAAGCCAAAACCACAAACAACAATGGCAATGTAGACGTTTTGTGTTTTCGTTTCCCTTCAAAATGTCTTGAGGACGAAGATCTTTTCAAATTTTCACTTGCATTGGAATCTGTGCGCTCTGTGTTGGAATATCGAGGTGTATAGTTAAAACTTTTATTTTTTCGCCTTTTGAACATGAATACAAAGAAAAATGATTGTGAACACTCAAAAATACTTAAAATACAATAGAGTTAAGAAATACTAATGCTAAAAATTGTTAACAAAAGCACTCACCAATGCACCCACGATTAAAAACGACTGTTTTTATGCGAGAGAAAGTTTGCTTGAAAAGTAGAACCTAATCCATTGGTGAAGATTAAGCGTTTTTACGAAGGACAGCCATTTTAATGGCTGCAACGGCGGCTTCCGTTCCTTTGTTTCCATGTTTTCCACCAGAACGATCTATGGCTTGTTGCAAATTGTTGTCTGTCAAGACACAAAAAACAACAGGGGTATCAAATAACACGTTCAAATCCTTGATCCCTTGGGATACACCTTCGCATACAAAATCGAAATGTTTTGTCTCTCCTTGTATGACACTACCTATTGCTATGACCGCATCAACTTTTTGTTCTTGCATTTTCTTGCAACCATAAATAAGCTCGTAGCTGCCTGGTACATTCCATCGTTTTATGTTCTCTGGCTTAACGTCATGCTCCAACAGCGTGTTGTATGCTCCATCGTACAACCCTTCCGTGATACCCTCATTCCATTCTGAAACAACAATCCCAAACCGAAAATTCTTCGCGTTTGGGATTGATGCTTTATCGTATTCTGATAAATTATTGTTTTCTGTTGCCATATTTACTTCCGAGAAAGCGGAGAACTTATTTGTTTGACATCGCTTGTGCCTTACCGATAAACACGTCTACTGTAGTTGCTTCCGTAGATTCTGGATAGTTTTCCTTGATGCTCTTGAAAAGACCTAGAGCTTCACTGGCCTTTCCTAAATCCAAAGCCGTTATTCCTGCCTTTTGCAAATAGATTGGTGTCGTATAGTCGTTCGTTCTCATTTGCGCCGCCTTCTTGTAGTAATCCAACGCTTCTTCCTTTTGATTCAATTGCATGAAGGCATCCCCTATCAATCCTTTGGCTTTGGCTGCATGGATTTCGTCCTCTATGGTGAAGGCATCCAAGTACGTTACCGCATTCTTGTAATCTTTCAAGTTCAAGTAAGCCAATCCAGCGTAATAATTGGCTAGGTTCGCAGCAGGAGTTCCTTTGTATTCCTTGATGATGTCCAACATACCGAACTTCCCTCCACTACCTTCCAAAGACAATGTATATAGGGAATCCGAGGCTACACCACTAACTGCTTCGTCAAAGTGTTTTTGCGCATGAAACATGTCATTCATAGCTTTTTCTTGGGCAGGTTTGCTCACAAACTCGTTATACCCTAGATAGCCCAAGACCAATGCCGCTACCGCGCCAATGATTATGAATATGTATTTTTGGTTTTTCGCAACGAAATCCTCAGTCCTGGAAGCCGTTTCATCCAATGTATTGAATACCTCAGCAGTTGTCGAGTTTTCTTCAGTTTCTACTACTACTTCTTCTTTCGTTTTTGGTTTATAACCTCTTTTCTTGTAAGTCGCCATGAATTATATATTTATGCGTCGCAAAAATAAAATTTTTATCCATATATAAAAGGTAATTTATTTGTTATTTTGCAAGTCTTGTTTATAACTGGCAAAACTTAGATTGCTTTTGTGTTGATTCCATATGATTTTAAAGTCTCTTTCTTTACTAAACTATAAAAATTTCGATAGTAGATCTTTTACCTTCAACGACACCATAAATTGCTTTGTTGGCAACAATGGCGTAGGAAAGACGAATATTTTAGATGCCATCTATCATTTATCCTTCGGCAAGAGCTATTTCAATCCTGTAGCTTCTCAAAACATAAGGCACAATGAGGATTTTTTTGTAATCAATGGCGACTATGAAAAGAGTGAGAAGATTGAAAAAATCGTAGTCAGTCTCAAACGAGGGCAGAAAAAGGTGATTAAACGAAATAGCAAGGCCTATGACAAATTCAGTGAACACATTGGTTTTCTGCCCTTAGTGATTATTTCTCCTGCAGACAGGGATTTAATTAGCGAAGGAAGTGACATTAGAAGAAAGTTCATAGACAACGTCATCTCCCAAAGTGACAAGACATATTTGACAGATTTAATCAAATACAATAAAATTTTGGCGCAACGCAATTCGCTATTGAAGTATTTTGCACTGAACAACACATTCAACAATGACACCCTAGAGGTCTACAATATCCAATTATCCGATTTTGGAGCTCGTATTTTCAAAAAGCGTGATGCTTTCCTACAAGAATTCATTCCAATATTCAAATCCCGTTACAATGCCATAAGCAATAACAAGGAAGCTGTTAACCTTGTTTACAAAAGCGATTTGTTTGCCACGGATTTAAACACGTTGCTTTTACAGGCCATAAACAAAGACAAAGCATTGAATTATACCAGTGTTGGCATACACAAAGACGATTTGCTTTTTAACATCGAGGAATATCCCATTAAGAAATTCGGGAGTCAAGGACAACAAAAATCGTTTTTGGTTGCATTGAAATTAGCACAATTCGATTTTATAAAGCAACAAAGCGGAGTCAATCCAATTTTGTTGTTAGATGACATCTTCGACAAATTGGACGAACAACGAGTCTCACAAATCATAAAGTTGGTTGACGATGAAAATTTTGGTCAATTGTTTATTAGCGATACTCACGCGGGAAGAACCGAAAAGGCAGTAAAGCAAGTACACCAATCCTACGAAATCTTTAATTTATGATGAAATATTTTACATATGCCCTGTTACCCTTGCTCTTTCTTAGCAGTTGCTCCAGAAACCCAGCCACATTCATCTCCCACGTTAATGGATATTGGGAAATTGAAAGTGTGACACTTTCAAATGGCACCAAACGGGATTACAAGATAAACCAGACCATAGATTACATTAGCATCAATGATAGCTTTGTCGGGTTTAGAAAAAAACTAAAACCACTTTTCGATGGCTCCTTTGAAACATCCAATGATGCTGAGCTTCTTCATCTGATAATAGAGAAAGATAGCTTGAATGCTTATTACAAGACACCGTACTCAACTTGGAAGGAAACCATTTTGTTCGCATCCAAGCAACAATTGAAAGTTGTAAACCAAAATAACGATGTATATTTGTATAAAAGATTTACCTCCATAAACACCCAATAAAAACAATGGCCAAACGCAATAAGAACTTATTAAGCATTTCTGATGTTCTAAAAGATTTTGTCGAAACCAACAAACTAGAAAAGGGTCTAAACAAAGTCAATGTTCGTGATGCTTGGGCTGCCTTGATGGGAAATGGAGTAAACAACTACACCTCTGCCATCGAATTGAAAAATGAAACATTGTACGTAAAACTTAGCTCTAGTGTTTTAAGAGAAGAGCTAAGCTATGGGAAGGAAAAAATAATGCGAATGCTCAATGAAGAGCTTGGAAAAGAGATCATTAAAAAAATAGTACTTCAATAAGTCATTCATCTTATCCTTACCCATTTTTATTTTATTTCTTTATGAAATTAACGAAATAAAAAAACAATTTGTTAGAATAATATATTATATTTGGGTTCAATAAATTTAAATTTTTTTAAAATGGCTCAAGGTACAGTAAAATTTTTCAATGATTCCAAAGGTTTCGGTTTTATAACAGAAGAAGGATCAGACAAAGACCATTTCGTACACATTTCTGGTTTAATTGACGAAGTTCGTGAAGGAGACTCAGTAGAATTCGACCTTCAAGAAGGTAGAAAAGGTATGAATGCAGTAAACGTAAAAGTAGTATAATTCACATATATTCTATTTAACTATTTACAAAACTAGCCTATCAAAATTTGATAGGTTTTTTTTATTTTGTTAATTAATTGATACATAAAGCCATTTTGTTAATTATTGCACCTATCTTTGCCACTAAATTAATTTAAAATTTATTACAATGAGTAAAGGCACAGTAAAATTCTTCAATGACACTAAAGGATTCGGTTTCATCACAGAAGAAGGTGTAGACAAAGACCATTTTGTACACATTTCGGGTTTAATTGACGAAGTTCGTGAAGGCGACGAAGTTGAATTCGATTTGCAAGAAGGTAAAAAAGGATTAAACGCAGTAAATGTAAAAGTGGTATAATCATATATATTTCTATTAAACTTTTTTAAGTAGGCCTATACGCAATCGTATAGGCCTTTCTTTTTACCTTGTCATTTCACAATGGCCGTACATATTTCTTTAACGGTACACTTCTCCAAAATACAAGTTTCAACCCAAACAAAGACAGGTGTAGTCATCGTGACTCTCACATTTATCGCATAAAAAAAGAGCAACAATAATATTTTGTTGCTCTTCATTATTTAAAAAGAAATTCTTCTCCTTTAACTTGTTTTATTGTTTGATTAGTTTTACCACGCCTTTTGCATCTTTGGCCGTAATCGTCATAAAATACATACCAGAGGCAGCTTCAGACAAATCAATCGATTTTGTGGTAGTCATATTTGACAAATCCAAAGATTTGATAAAACGCCCATTGATATCATAGATTTCTGCCTTGTCCAAATCCACACTATTGATTTTCTCTATGTTGAAAACACCATTGGAAGGATTAGGATATACTTTGATAAGATTGTTGATCTGATCAAACTCTGAAACCGACAATACGTACTGACAGTTGTAAACCATAACCTCATCAATGTACCATCCATCATTTCCGTTACATCCATCCGTTCCTACTTCAAATCTGAATTGAATTGTGGAATTTGCTCCAACACCAATGGCAGACAAGTCTATGACACTAGTACCCCAACTACTTGTAAGTGAGCCTCCATCTGTTCCAGTAAAAGCAGTTTCTCCTGCCATTGGATTGTCATTTCCATCACCAACTGTTTTCATTGTCGCATTGTATGGATTTGAAGTAAATGCAGATGCAGGCACAATACTCCAAGTACCACCATCTACGCTAGCTTTAATGTTTCCTCCATCCCACTCAAACTCTGTCGCAACATAATGATTGAAAGCCATCTCAAAGTTTCCTGAATTAAAATTAGGCATTGTAACAACTGGACTTTGCAAGCGTATTATTCCATTTTCCAAATCACTTGTACAATTTCCATTTATAGGATCCGTCCCAAACATGGCACTTCCCACTCTACTTGCTGGCAATGTGTTATCGAGAGCCCACTCTCGAGCTTCCCAAGTCCCTGCATTTACTGGCAATTGTTCTATTGTCCAACCATCCGTTCCTGACTCCCAATCTTCGAAGAATACCGGGTTGTCCGTAGATGCATCGCACAAGTCTGCTATTGGAGTTAGAATTGTTGTAAATCCACAAGCATCAGGGTTTATTCTAAGTTCCACTGCTAAAACTGCAGCAGTAACATCTTCCAAATCAGCATTGGTAATCATTTCTCCTGAAGGCCCAGCCGCTGCTTCTGTAGATAGACCTTCCAAGTTTACTCCAACCAAATCCGCTGCAGAAGCTTCTAATGCATCAGCCAACGTCGTGAAATCACTTGTTGCCGTCAGGTATTGACTTTGTGCTCTCCAAAATATGTGAGCCGATTTTGTGAATCCCAATGCATTTACTACTTGTCCATTGTAATTCCCTCCATCTACCAACAATGCATAGGCATGATTCGGTATTCCAGAATTAGAATGTACTCCCCCTGAATCCGACGTCGCACAATGATATTGCCCATCTGTAACCTTACCAGGATCTCCTTTGCAAGTTGGATCCCACATATCTCTAATAGCTCCACCAAAAGCAGTTGCATCTTCTCCCATCATCCAACGATCCGAACTGTTACAAGCTGTTCTCAAAGAATTGTCGTCGTCGGCATCTTCATAGTTGTTGAATAAATCTATGGTTTCTCCCCAAATGTCCGAAAACGATTCGTTCATTGCTCCAGCTTGCCACTGATAAATCAATCCGCATGTATATTCCGTATAAGCATGTCCCCACTCATGTCCAATGACATCATCAGTAGCTGTTCCATTGCAATAATTCGCTGTAGAGCCATTCCAGGTTGCATTAGGACAATTCACATTAGGGTTGTTGTTTATTGTTCTCATTTGTGCATCGGCTCCATCATATGAAGTAAAGCCAAAAGCGTTGTTGAAAAAATTATAGGTATCCTCAGAGGCCACCACTTCATTTTGTTGCCAAATAGTCAATGATCCCGGAAAAGCATCTCCTTCCTGCCAAACAATGGTACTTGTATTGCCTTCATAGATGATACGATCCAAAGCATGGGCCATACCTGTAAACTGCTCTACTATCGAACCATCTTGAGCGTTTACAAAAACAAACTCTCTTACATCTCTGTCATTTCTAACTTCTACTTCATATACCAAATAGTTAGCACCCAAGAAACCTTGTGCCAAACCTTTAGGAAATACATATAATGTGCTTTTGTTAGCAAACAATGCATCACCTGAAAAATTCAAATCTTGATTTTCTATTGCTTCAATGGCGACTGCATTTGCTTCTGCCTTGCTCAATGTAGGCACTGAATTTATTTTGATGTTCGGAATGTAGTTTCCATTTACAGAAGTCAAATCATCTTGATGATTGAAATGAAAACGCAATTTGCCATCATACACAGGTACACCTTTGTATTCTTGTTGTATGAGAATGTTCTTTAATCCGTAACTGTCCGTTTCTTCTTTTTTTATGGCAAACTTGTTCGTTGAATCATCCATATTGTATATGGACTTATTTGCATCTAAAAAATTAACTGCTTTGTCATACAAAGTATTACCTTCGATTTTCAAAGCATTGTTTGAGGGAAATCTAACAAATTCGGCTGTACCATAATTCTCGTTTACGGTCACCTTTGCTTGAGTCTTGTTCTGAAATTCAGAAATTGATTTTTGTCGTTGTTGCGCAAACAGAAAGCTGCCCGAAAACAAGGCGCAAAACGATAATAAATGGATTTTTTTCATCATTGTAAAAGTTAAAGTTGCGCTAAAATAGGGGATTATGTTCCATAAAAAAAACCTGAATTCGTTAAAATTCAGGTTTTCCTTATACTATATGGTGTGCAATTTTACTAAAACATCTCTCTTCCTGAAAAATGAAAAGCGCCTTCTATAGCTGCATTTTCGTCACTATCACTACCATGTACTGCATTTTCTCCTATGGATGCTGCATACAGTTTACGAATCGTTCCTTCTGCCGCATCTGCTGGATTTGTTGCCCCTATTAATGTTCTAAAATCTTCAACTGCATTTTCCTTTTCCAAAATTGCTGCAACTATAGGACCACGAGTCATATATTCAACCAACTCGCCAAAAAATGGTCTTTCTTTATGAATCTCGTAAAAAGTTTCAGCATCCGACTTGGTCATTTGCGTTAATTTCATTGCTACGATTCTAAATCCAGATGCGTTGATTTTCTCCAATATTGCGCCAATGTGTCCTTTTTCAACAGAATCAGGCTTAAGCATTGTAAATGTTCTATTTGTTGCCATCTTTTTTATTTTATTCTAAAATTAATATTTGTATTGAGGTAAATCTCATAAACTTGAAATAACACAAGAAATCATTGAGTTGTTCACCTGTTTTATAAGTTTGCGCAAAAGTAATGTTTTTCTTTAAATTACTCATATAATCCAATATTAAAAAATTGTATCTTCGTCGCCTATGAGCACACAAGACATTTTAGAGATAAAAGAATTACTTTCCACACAAAAGAGCATCGTAATAGTTCCACATAAAAACCCTGATGGAGATGCCATAGGATCTACACTTGGCTTGTTACATTATCTTTTAAAACTCAACCATGATGCCACAATAATTGCTCCCAATGACTTTCCTGATTTTTTAAAGTGGATTCCCAAACAGGACTCCATTTTGAAATATGAGACACAACAAACTGAAAGCGATGCGTTAATAAACAGTGCAGACATTATGTTTACTTTGGATTTTAACGCCTTCCATAGAACAGGTAATATGGAAACAGTCCTGGCTAACAGCAAGGCCATAAAAATAATGATAGATCACCACCAACAACCAGATGACTATCCCGACTATATGTTTAGTGATGTTTCAATGAGCTCTACATGTGAAATGGTCTATCATTTCCTAGAAAAATTAGATGCATTGCAACATATAGACAAAGATTTGGCTACGTGTCTATATGTTGGCATAATGACGGATACTGGTTCTTTCAGGTATAGGTCCACGACAAGTACTACTCATAAAATCATTGCCCAGTTGATAGAAAAGGGGGCAGACAACACACAAATACACAACAACGTCTATGACACGAATAGCTATAACAGACTACAATTGTTGGGCTGTGCGTTAAGCAACTTGAAGGTTTTACCGGAATCTCGAACAGCATACATCACATTGTCTCAAGATGAATTGCAACAGTTGGATTACAAGAAAGGGGACACAGAGGGCTTCGTCAATTATGCATTGTCCTTGAACAACATAGTATTGGCTGCCATTTTCATCGAAGACAAACAAAATAAAATCATAAAGATATCGTTACGTTCCAAAGGGGATTTCTCTGTGAATGAATTATCGCGTTCTCATTTCGAGGGAGGTGGACATACCAACGCTGCTGGGGGGAAAAGCAATACTTCCCTAAGCGATACAGTTGATAAATTTATTAGTATATTACCGCAATATAACAATGCCTTAAACAATGTATAGATTATTAATATGCCTCATAATGTTTTTTGTCGTTGGCTGCATAACTCCTGAAGCCCGCAAACCAGTAACGGTGAAATCCGGTTCCTTTTTCAATGAGTCCATTGCGCGCAACAAAAAGCTTTATGAAAGCGAAAAGAAAATCATCAGTGCTCTTATTGCCAAGTCCACAGAAGACAAATACATCACCTCTGAAAGTGGTTTTTGGTATGCCTACCAAATAAAGATGGACACCGATAGTCTAAAGACTCCTGTTTTTGGAGATATCATAAATTTCGATCATAGCATATCAGATTTGAATGGAAACATCATATACACCAACGAACAGCTAAAAACGCGCAACTACGCAATGGATAAAGAAGAATTATTTACAGGTTTACGAGAAGGCTTGAAACTTATGAAAGCTGGAGAGACCGTTACTTTTATTTTTCCTTCACAAAAGGCTTATGGCTATTATGGTGATGAAAATAAAATTGGCACAAACACTCCCATCATTAGCAAAGTAACTGTAAACTCAATAACCCAAAAGTAAAATTAATACAATGAACAAATTAAAACACTCTATGAAAATTTTCATTATTGCATTATTGGTTTCCCTTGGCACTGCATCTTGTCAAGATAACAAATACCCAGACTTGGAAGATGGGCTATATGCAGAATTCGTTACCAACAAAGGTACGATGGTAGCTAAACTGAATTTTGACAAAGCGCCTGTTACCGTTGCCAATTTCGTATCATTAGCTGAGGGTACCAATACCAAGGTAGATACGTCATTTACTGGTAAGAAGTTTTACAATGGCACAACATTTCACCGTGTCATAAACAAGTTTATGATACAAGGTGGAGATCCCAGTGCCACTGGAGCAGGAAACCCTGGGTATAGATTCAAAGATGAAATCAATGAAGCAAAACATAGCAAGCCAGGTATACTGTCCATGGCTAATTCTGGTCCAGCCACCAATGGATCTCAATTTTTCATCACAGAAGTGGCCACTCCAAACCTAGATCCAAAACATACCGTTTTTGGAGAGTTGGTTATAGGATTGGACGTACAAGACAGCATCTCCAATGTAAAGACAACAAGAGACAAACCAAATGAGGATGTAATAATTGAAACGTTGAACATCATCAGAAAAGGAGGAGAAGCCCAAAAGTTCGATGCTCCAAAAGTATTCGACAATTATTTTGTTGAATTGGAGGCAGAAAAAAAGAAAGCGGAAGAATTATTGGAAAAAGCAAAGGACAAATTTGTCAAGGACAACGGAAACCTAAAAGGCAATGTAGATCGTTTAGCTTCTGGAGTGGTAATGATAATGACTCAGGACGGTTCTACGATAACTCCGACAGCGCAAGATAGAGTGTTGGTGGATTATGCCGGTTATTTGGAAGATGGAACATTGTTTGATACCAACATGGGGGATGTAGCCAAACAATATGGAAAGTATGACGAAAAAGCTGAAAAGTCTGGAAAATACAAACCGTACCCTATGCAATACAGCACTAGAGCACGTTTGGCCCCTGGGTTTAGAGAGGCTTTACTGAATATGAATGTAGGAGATAAAGCTAGAGTATTCATTCCTTCATTTTTAGGATATGGAAACAGGGATTACGGACCAATCCCTGCCAATTCAAATTTGGTATTCGACATAAATGTCTTGGATATTGAAAAAAAGTAATTAGGTTCAATACATTTTGAAATAAAAAATAAAGCCCTTCAATATTGAAGGGCTTTATTCTTCATACAAAGAAAAAAACAGTCATTTTCTTTTACAGTAATTCCAAACTGGAATTGGTATTACTTTTGGGGAATGTTCCTTAAAATTTCCAAAACAAACTTCCAATACTTCTTGGCAGAGGAAATACTTGCACGCTCATCCGGAGAATGCGCCCCTTTTATAGTTGGCCCAAAACTAATCATTTCCATATCTGGATAATTTGTTCCCAAAATACCACACTCCAATCCTGCATGGCAAGCCGCGACATGTGCTTTTTCTCCATTTATTTCTTCATAAAGACTACTTAACACCTTCAATATTTCAGAATCCATATTTGGTGTCCATCCTGGATAATCCCCAGAGCATTCCACTTCACATCCCGTTAACTCGAATGTGGCTCGCAATGTATTTGCTAGATCCGTTTTCGAACTTTCCACAGAAGATCGTGTCAAACAACCTATTTTAATCGCTCCGTCTTTGATTATCACCCTTGCGATGTTATTGGATGTTTCCACCAAGTCCGTTATGTCCGCACTCATTCTGTACACACCGTTCAACGCTGCGTACAAAGCTCGCGTAACGCCTTCTTGTACTCCCAGATCCATTATTCTATTTGGTGTTTCCGTCTTTACGATTTCAACATCCAAATCTGGCTCCATCGTTTTCAACTCCTTTTTTATGATGTCCACCAATTGCTCCATCTCATTGTTGAAAGCTGCTTCATGTACTGCATCTATGGCTACAATTGCCTTGCTTTCCCTAGGAATGGCATTTCGCAAACTTCCCCCATCTATTTCAGAAATACGTAATCCGAAATTTTCAAAACCATCAAACAACAAACGATTCATGATTTTGTTCGCATTACCTAACCCCTTGTGAATATCCATACCGGAATGCCCCCCTTGCAATCCTTTTACCGTAATGGCATAACCTAATTTGAATTCTGGAGTTTCTTCTTCCTCATAACTTCTAGTCGCTGTAACATCTATACCTCCTGCACAGCCTACTCCTATTTCATCATCTTCTTCCGTATCCAAATTCAAAAGGATTCCTCCTTTCAACAAGCCGCCTTTCAAGCCCATTGCTCCAGTCATTCCAGTTTCTTCATCAATGGTAAACAACGCTTCTATTGCCGGGTGCTCTACCTCCGTACTTTCCAAGATGGCCATGATCGTAGCTACTCCCAACCCATTGTCTGCCCCCAAGGTCGTCCCCTTTGCACGTACCCAATCACCATCTACATACATCTCGATACCCTGAGTATCGAAATCAAAATCGGTATCGGCATTTTTTTGGTGTACCATATCCAAATGCGATTGCATCACTATCGTTACCCTATCCTCCATTCCTTTTGTCGCAGGCTTCTTAATGATCACGTTTCCAACTTCGTCTTCTATTGTTTCCAACCCAAGTTTTGCTCCAAAATTCTTCATGAATGCAATGACACGTTCTTCTTTTTTAGAGGGTCTTGGCACAGCGTTTAGATCTGCAAATTTATTCCAAAGTTGTTCTGGCTGTAAAGCTCTTATTTCTGAGTTCATTTTTTGTTGTTTTAAATTATGATTCTTATCCTTGAAATCATCAATAGGAAACCTTTTCCCATTGTTAATTTCATGACGCTAAATCGGAATCGCAAAAGTACAAATTGATATTAAAAAAAAGATCTGCTTTTATAAACAGATTGGATAAAGATCAAATTTACCTCCTAAAATTGAACACCATCCTCTTTGGTTTATTAATTGAAATCAAAAAATGCATCGAGAAAAAGCAATACAAGACTTATATGGCTTTCTAATAAATTGAGTTCTTATTTTTTATTTACTTTTGGAATATGCTAAAAAACAAAAAACGTATTGTTGCTCTATCTTTACTCCCTGCCATCGCAATAGTAAAACTACTGGCTTTTTTTCCTGAATTTGTAGAAACATATTATAGTTGTGGTATCTATCCTTATATTTCAAAACTATTTAGATTTTCTCTAGGCTGGCTTCCGTTTTCCTTTGGAGACCTCATTTATGCCTTTGGAATTACTTTTATCGTTCGATGGTTGATTGTAAACAGAAAGCGCATTGTGAAAGATTTCAAGAATTGGCTGACAGATGTCTTTGCTGCCATTTCCATTCTTTATGTGGCGTTTCATATTATTTGGGGACTGAACTATTACAGATTGCCACTACACATAAATTTAAACCTAGACTCAGAGTATTCTACCGAAGCCTTGGTTTCCGTCACAAAGAAACTAATTGAAAAATCCAATGCCTTGCATTTGGAAATCACGAAAGATAGCACTTTGAAAGTAGACATTCCCTATTCCAAATCGGACATTTTGAAGCGTGTTCCAGACGGCTATTCAAATTTAAAGGACAAATTTCCCCGTCTGGACTACATACCAAAAAGCATAAAACAATCCATTTTCAGCCTACCTTTGACCTATATGGGATTTAGTGGCTATTTAAACCCACTTACCAATGAAGCCCAAATAGATTATTTGATCCCTGCATTCAAATATCCTACCACAGCATCGCATGAGGTAGCTCATCAATTGGGATATGCAGCCGAAAACGAAGCCAATTTTATTGGTTGTTTGGTAACGACCAATCACAATGACATTTACTTTAGATATTCCGGTTACACCTTTGGGCTTAGGCATTGTCTTCATGAAATATATAGACGAGATAGCCAGTTGTATGCCAAACTCATTCCTACGATAAATGGGGGGATTTTAAAAAACTACCAAGAAGTTCGTGATTTTTGGGATGATTACCAGAACCCCATGGAGCCCATTTTCAAGAAAACATACAATACGTATTTGCAAGCAAATAGCCAAAAAGGCGGAATGAAAAGCTATAGTTATGTCGTTGCATTGCTAGTCAACTATTTTCAAGACAAAACATTATAACCTCAAACGCTTATAATGTTAAATACGCCATTGACATATTTTAAATTAACACATATTGTTATCTTTAATTTTCTAACTCCATTATAAAAGACCCAATGATTAAAAAGTATTTCATGTTCACCTTTCTTTTGTGCGGTTTCATGCTATTTGCTCAAGAGAATGTTCCAAAGAATGATGGCGTC
The DNA here is from genome assembly GCA_020631395.1 of Bizionia sp. Lineage (GTDB taxonomy): Bacteria > Bacteroidota > Bacteroidia > Flavobacteriales > Flavobacteriaceae > JAHDHI01. The sequence continues at coordinate 5,278 of JAHDHI010000046.1, read as the reverse complement.
AAAGCCAGGAACTCAAACTACACAGCGTTTACAAATGCCAAAATTCATATTTCACCAAGTCAAGTCATTGAAAAAGGTACCTTGCTGATAAAGGATGGCAAAGTGGTTTCCACGGGAACTTCCGTGGTCATCCCCAACAATTGCATTACCGTGGATCTATCTGGAAAAAGCATCTACCCATCCTTCATTGACATCTACTCTACTTTCGGCGTTGCCAAACCTAGTGGCAAACCGAATCCTTCCCGATCTCCTCAATACGATGCCAATCGTGAAGGCTATTATTGGAACGATCACATCAGGCCAGATCAAAACGCCATAGACTTGTACAAGTTCGATTCCAAGAAAGCCACAGAACTGCAAAAAGCTGGATTTGGAGTCGTTAACACACATATCGAAGATGGGATCATTCGCGGTACGGGAACCCTTATTGCCTTAAACACCAAAGGCACCAATGCCAATCGTATTCTTGCTGAAAAATCAGGGCAATATTTTGGCACACGAAAGAGCAATACTTCCAGACAGTCCTACCCTACTTCTTTGATGGGGACTATGGCCTTGTTGCGCCAAGTGAACATGGATGCAGACTGGTATGCAAAAGGTAACATCAAAGAAAAGGACAGAGCTCTTGAGGCTTTTTTAAAAAATAAAAACCAAGTACAAATCATGGAAGTTGGCAATAAAATGAATGCGCTTAGATTTGACAAGGTGGGAGACCAATTCAATACGCAATACGTTTTTGTAGGTGGTGGTGACGAATATGAGAATATCAAAGACATAAAGGCAACCAATGCCAAGTTCATAATTCCCTTGAACTTTCCCGATGCTTATGATATGGAAGATCCGTTTTTAGCAAAGTCTGTCGATCTCGCCGACTTACGCGAATGGAACCAAAGACCTTCCAACCCTAAAACACTAACCGACAACAACATAGATTTCGCCTTTTCAACATACAAGTTGAAAGAGACCAAAGATTTAATGCCAAACATCTTGAAAGCCATCGATGCAGGCTTGTCAAAAGAAAAAGCTTTGGCTGCCTTAACTACCATCCCTGCTCAAATAATAGGACAAAGCAATAGCATAGGTTCTTTGAAGGTTGGTGCTTATGCCAATTTTCTAATTACCTCAGGGGATCTTTTTGAAAAGGACACCAAAATTCATCAAAATTGGGTAACTGGTATCAAAAACGAGGTGTCTCCAATGAATCTTACCGACATTCGAGGCAATTATACATTCAGTCTAGGAAAAACAAATTATGATTTGTCCATTTCTGGCACCATCGAAAAACTAAAAGCAAAAGTAAAGAGTGACAGTACGAGTTTAGGTTCCAAAATTAGCTTCAAAGACGATTGGATGAACTTGACGTTTTCTACCCTCGACACTACGAAACAAGAATACATAAGAATAGTTTCAAATGTTTTGAATGTGGAAACCCTGAATGGCAAAGCATATTTCCCCAATGGAAATGAAATGACCTTCCAAGCAAAAAAGAAAGCAACGGAAGATGAAAAAGACGAAAAAAACGGTGATTCCAAATCTAAAAAAGATGAAGAAGCAACCGATGCTAAAAAACTATTTCCAGTAACATACCCCAATATGGCTTATGGGTTTACTACATTACCACAACAAGAAACGATACTATTCAAGAATGTTACCGTATGGACCAATGAGAAAGAAGGCATTCTCGAAAATACCGACGTTTTGATAAAGAATGGTAAAATTTCCAAGATAGGAAAAAACATAAATGCATCTGGAGCAACTGTCGTAAATGGCAAAGGCAAACACCTTACATGTGGAATTATAGATGAGCATGCTCACATTGCCACATCTTCCGTCAATGAAGCTGGTCACAACTCAACTGCAGAAGTAACCATAGAAGATGTCTTAAATCCTGAAGACATCAACATCTATCGCAATTTGGCAGGAGGTGTCACTTCCATCCAAATCTTACATGGTTCCGCCAATCCCATTGGAGGGCGCTCTGCCATCATTAAGTTGAAATGGGGAGAATCTGCCAATAACCTTCTATATGAGAACTCACCTAAATTCATAAAGTTCGCATTGGGAGAAAACGTAAAGCAAAGCAACTGGGGAGACAATGCCAAGACACGTTTCCCTCAAACCAGAATGGGTGTGGAACAAGTTTACATCGATTATTTCCAACGCGCCAAGGAATATGATGCCTTAAAGAAAAGCGGGAAACCATATCGTAAGGATTTGGAAATGGAGACACTTGTCGAAATCATCAACAAAGAGCGCTTTATCAGTTGTCACTCCTATATCCAAAGTGAAATAAACATGTTGATGAAGGTTGCCGAGAAATTCGATTTCAACATCAACACGTTTACGCATATCCTCGAAGGATACAAAGTCGCTGACAAAATGGTCAAGCACGGTGTGGGTGGCTCGACTTTCAGCGATTGGTGGGCCTACAAATACGAAGTTAACGATGCAATCCCATTCAATGCCGCCATAATGCACAATGCCGGAGTAACGGTAGCCATAAACAGTGATGATGGGGAAATGTCCAGACGCTTGAATCAAGAAGCTGCAAAATCCGTAAAATATGGAGACATCAGTGAAGAAGAGGCATGGAAATTCGTGACTTTGAATCCTGCAAAGCTATTGCACATAGATGACCGTGTAGGTAGTATCAAAGTTGGCAAGGATGCCGATATCGTACTGTGGAGTGACAATCCCCTGTCCATATACGCAAAAGCAGAAAGAACGATAATAGAAGGGGTTACCTACTTTGACATCGAAAGAGATGCCCAATTGAGAAAATCCATCAAAAAAGAAAAGAATGAATTGACCACGCTGATGCTTCAAGCAAAAAACAAAGGCTTGAAAACCAAGCCAATTGAAAAGAAAGTCAAAGCACATTTTCACTGTGATACCAACTTTTAATAGTTGTTAAAATCCAGTATCACTACAAAAACCAGTATTAAGATGAAACATTTCAAATTACATATCATATTAGTGGCGTTGCTATTTGCTTCAACGGCTATTGCCCAACAAACACCAGCTCCTAAACAAACTCAAGCCTATTCAATCGAGGGTGCAACGGCACATCTAGGAAATGGAAAAATCATAGAAAACTCGTTGATAATGTTCGAAAACGGAAAAATTGTCTTCGTAGGCAGTACTCCTATGAAAGTTGCAAGAATAGGCGAGATCGTAGATGCCAGAGGCAAACACATCTACCCAGGATTCATTGCTCCAAATTCTACTTTGGGTCTAGTAGAGATCGATGCAGTGCGTGCAACAAAGGACAACGACGAAGTGGGTAGCATGAACCCTCACATTCGTAGCATAATAGCATACAACACAGAATCTAAAATCGTAGAATCCATGCGCCCAAATGGTGTGTTGATGGCACAAATAACACCACGTGGAGGTCGCATATCCGGCACCTCGTCCATAGTACAATTAGATGCTTGGAATTGGGAAGATGCTATTATCAAAGCAGATGACGGCATCCATTTGAATTGGCCCAATCCTTTTTCCAGAGGACGTTGGTGGCTAGGCGAACCAGCGACTCTAAAGGCAAACAAAGACTACAACTCCCAAGTAGAAGAACTTACCTCTTATTTTACAGAAAGCAAAGCATACAATACAGGAAGAAAAACACCTAGTCATTTGCCTTTTGAAGCCTTGCAAGGACTCATTGATGGAACCAAGAAACTCTACGTACATGTAAGCAACGAAAAAGGGATTACAGATGCTATTAACTTTTCCAAGAAAAACAATGTAAAAAGTATCGTCATCGTTGGAGGCTACGAAGCGGATTTGGTTATGGACTTGTTGAAACAACATGATGTACCAGTGCTTTTACAACGTGTACACAGTACTCCAAACAATAATGACGAGGATTATGACGCTCCTTTCAAATTGGCCAACAAACTAGTTGAAGCAGGAGTTTTGGTTGGTTTGGAAAACGCTGGGCAAATGGAACGAATGAATACTAGAAACCTTCCTTTTTTAGCTGGTACTTGCGCAGCATATGGTTTGAGCAAAGAAGATGCTTTAAGTTTGATTACATTGAACACTGCTAAAATTTTGGGTATCGATGACAAAGTAGGCTCTTTGGAAGTAGGGAAGGATGCAACATTTTTCATAAGTGAGGGAGATGCTTTGGATATGAGAACGAACAAACTAACCAATGCATACATTCAAGGTCGAGAAATTAGTTTGGAATCCCACCAAACCAAATTGTACAAACGATATTCAAAAAAATATGGAAATCAATAATTAGATAAACATTTAACTATGGAAATTAATTTCCATAGTTTTCACTTTATAAGCTCAGTCTTTTAGACACAAAAAGGCTTCAGTCAATAACTGAAGCCTTTTTACTATATTATAATTGAAATAATGCACATATTGTTTTATTCAACAATTAGCTTCTTAATTATTGCTTTATTGTTTCTTTTAAATTTCACAAAATACATTCCCTTTTGCAAATTTCCAACATTCAATTGTATGTGACCTAAAACTCCACCTATTACTCTGCTCAAGACTTTTTTTCCTTGAATGTCAATTATATTTACTGACATTTTTTCAACTAAGATATCATTGTATTCTATGTTAACAACTCCTTTTGTAGGATTTGGGTAAATTGACAATTTAGTACTTGATGGATTAAATTCATCTATACTCAAAGCTACATTGGCTTCCAAATAATCTGGAGTGCCACTCATATCTGTATCGTCATCTGTTGGGTCTCCATTATTGTTATAATCCTCGTCAATAGTTAAAACTAGATCTCCATCATCATCATCATCTAAATAATTTGGAATCGTATCATCATCGGTATCATCGTCATCTAGGTTTCCATTGGAGTTCAAATCTTCATCACTATCTTGAATACCATCTGAATCTGAATCTATACATTCCAAAACCGTAATACTTATACTAGTCTCTCCACAACCATTTATATCTCTCGCTGTTATCGTATGATTTCCTACTGATACATTTTCGAAAGCATAAATATCATCGTTAGGAGTATTCACTTGCCAAGCTTCTTCATCTAACTTAAACTCGTATAAACCAATAGAATTGATAGTAGTTATACCTGCCTGTACTGTTATGACATTATTCCCAGCACAAGGAGAAGATGTAATACTTGCATTGATTACCGGTGGTTCGCTCACCTCCACCACGGTCACCGTGTTGGAGCCCCCCACGATCGTGGAACAGCCCTGTGCGCTGGTCACCACCACCGAATAGGTTCCTCCCTCGGTTGGGGTGATGCTGCCCATGTCCGCGTATTGTGGTTGCT
>JAHDHI010000045.1 GCA_020631395.1 Bizionia sp. | reverse complement strand
GCTGTCACTGCTTCCATTTCGGTTTGGCAACAGCATTCCAAAAGGATAGTAATCATTAAAGGCTATTACATCTGGTTTGAACTTAATTGTACCAGCTATGGTTTCTTCTATTTTTTCTACTTTAAAATTACTAATCGTAGCCTCAAACATATCGGCTTCCAAAGAATAAAAGCTTATGTACAAAGGTGTGTAATCTTGGTCTATTGTAAAATTAATGTTGTATGCTCCCGTTACAAGATCTTGTTGATGCAACGTTTGAGTTGGCAAAGAAGGATGGTCTGCTATTATAAGACCTAAGTCTCCTTGAGTTTCCTCTGCATTAAAAGTAATCCTGTAATTACCAGCCATAAAATTGTAAGGTGCCGTCATATGGTCTTCATCATCACTAAAAAGCATGACAAGTTCTCCATTGGTTACCGTACCATGATTCCAATTCAAAGCTCCTACTCCATCAATGAACGCGTTGTACTGTTGTTGTACCAAAGGGGTACCGTCAACTATCTTGCGATCTGTGATCACACTCAATACATTGCCCAAATGGTTACTCAACTCGTAACGCTTGTCTCCTATTACATTTTTGAACAGGTCTTCTTCCTCGGTTGTATTGGATGTTACACTGGACAACAATGTTATGTTACTTTCCTGTACTCCCAATCTTGAACTACCATAGATGTGGTGCTCTTTCAACTTGAAGGATGCTATGTCCGATTGTGGCCCATCTCCTATTACAGCTGTAAAGACGCTTCCCGAGTTGGCTACGAATCCTGGCAACAACCTGATCGTGTTACCTGCAACGAGATTCAACTCGCCATCTGGTGCATTTACGGTATAGTTGTTTGCTCCACCTGCAACGGTTATCGTATTTTGGGCTATTAGAGTCCCTTGGTCGTTTGTTATCACATCGCTTTCCAGGACGAGATCGTCATCCAGTGTCAAAATGTTTCCTGCATCTACAGTTCCTATCTTGTCATACACTCCCATTACATTTCCTTGTGCATCTCTTGCATATACGGTTTTTAGCGTATTGGTCTCTCCATCGTTTATCACTTCCTTGCCCAAACGATTGCCTAGACCATCGTAGCTGAACCTTATGATCTTGTTTTCGCTTCCTAGTGTTTTGTGAATTTCCTTCACCTTTCCGTCTACCCTCCAAGAAATGTTCAATCCCTCGGTCTTGTCCTCTATCAATTGCCCTATCTCATCATAGACGTAGTTATGTGTCGAAGCATCCGTTTCTATGAAGTCCGGAACTCCCAATTGATCCAATTGGTCTTTCAGATCGCTATCGAATACATTTTGGATGGTGTGATCCTGTACCGTCAACAATCGATTTTTCTTCACATCGTCATAATGGTATTCGAAATTGTCTATGTTGAAAAGTGCTCCTTCATTTGGTACCTCTCTTTTCAATTCCTTCAAGTTTCCATTTCTATCGTATACATACGACGATGCGTAACTATCGGTTGTAGTCAAGAGAGCATTGCTTGAATTGTCCACTACCGCTTGGGAGTTCATACTCGAAATTCGGTTCAATTGGTCGTAGACATAGTTGTTTGCCTGCGTGCTCAACACTTGTTCATCCTTGTCTCTCAATGCCGTAACCATTCTCTTGATGTTACCATTGTAAAGGTTTCTATCGTTGGCTGCCAAGACATTCGTAGGACTGGTCAATTTCAGGATTTGGTTGTTGACTCCTCCAATGGAAGAATAATCGTTGTCATAATAATTCAAAGAATATCCGTAGGCATCTTTGGCAACATTGGCATGTGTTCCTTCTCCATCATGTCCCATGTCGTTTTGAGTAGACGCGAGACTTTCCCCGTTCACCGTTTTCAACCAACCTTGCAAGGTATAGGCATAATCTACACCTTGTACCTTTTTATCTCCCAATTCCGTCCTTGCCAATGGTCCATGCTCATAGTATTCGTAATTGGCATCTTCTTCCCAGATGTATCCATCTTTTGAGGTCTTTGCATTTACTATTCTATTGTCGGCATCATATTCGTAACGGTGCATGAATTGGTCTGCCTTGTTAGGTTGAAAGGTCACCTGGTTCACATTTCCGCTTATGAGGTCGTAATCGTAATGTACCCTCTTAATGTGTACTTCGCAATCCAGTATGTTGTTGCTACTAGTCTCCACGCAATTCGCAACCTTTAAATCGGTAATGTAGGTTACCAATTCCTTTACGTTGCCGTGCACATCGTAGTTGTAGAACAAGCCATTGTCGAATTGTGGGGTTTGATTTGCTTGTATCTCATCGAAGTACAAAACTGCAGTTACTCTATTTATGCTATTGAATTCCGTATAACCAGCAGTAAACAATTGATTGGAGTAAAGACCATCTTCCACAAGGATTCTATCGTCATAATGGGTTTTGGTGACCTCTCCTTTGGAAATGTAGACATCAAACCCATCCACTACGACTGTTTCCTGTCCGGAACTTCCGTTAAATCGGTGTTGAAGCTGTCCATGGTCGTTTATGAGGTAGGTTCCTCCCGCTGCCGTCCAATCCTTGGAATTGGCAATCTCCCCTGCTTCGGTGATACGTCCCAAGCCATCATACTTGGTATAGCTCATCTTATTGAAGTTCACATCTGCCAATTGCTTTGCATTTTGCGATGCGATGATTCTACCCAACTTGTCGTATGCAAAACGGGTTACACCTCCATCTGGCGTTTTCTGCCACACCAACTGGTTCAATGAATTGTACTTGTATTCGGTTTTGAGTTCGTGCGCAGGCAAGGCTGTTACCGGCAGTGCCGACGTACCGCCTGGGTTGTTGGCCCTATCCTGTGCAAGCCCTGTGTTGTCTAGGTTTGCAAACTCGGTACGCTTTACACCTTGTGGTGGTACCGTTTGAGTTAGATTCCCTGCTTGATCGTAATAGTATAGCGTATATTGGTATTCCTTGTCGGAATATGTCACTTTGAATGTTTCTGTCACACTTGCCAATGCCGCTTGCGTATAGGCCATTTGAAATTCTCTTTTCAAACGTTCTATGTAAGCTTCATAATTATCCGCTCCATAGGCTTCACTTATGCTTTGCGAGAATTCCTCACAGTTGGTTTGCGTATCGTTGTCTGGAATGTTTATGACTGGGAACATTGGTTTTGGTGGGCAAATCTGAGGATTCTCCGACAAGTACGAGTTTACGAACTCACTCCATGTCCTATACCCCGTCTCATCTGGCAACAGGAACCTGTTTTCACTTGCTATCCATGCGTAATCATAATAGGCATCCACTACCGCAGCATAATCATTGTAACCATAGTTCAATGCTGTTGCTCCAAACTCTGAGATAATTATGAAATAGCTGGATGCGGCATTGATTCCTCCTGTAGTATTGGCTCCAAAAGTTTCCAAATAATACAAATACCCATCCAGAATGTATTGGTAATTCATATCACTGAAGTATTCGTGGTCGTAATACTCGGGAATCGCGTAACCTTCCACACCATTCATATAAGCTTCAAAGCTGGTTTGATATGCCGTTTGACTCCATGCCACCGGAGAAATGGTTTGTGGAATACACATCACACACACTTCGTCTTCCACATTTTGAGCTTCGAAATCCCTATTTCTAATTGATGTTTGAATACCGCTTATGGATTTTGCAGACAAAGGATTCGCCTTCAAGAAATCACAAAAACCATTGAGTATCGTAGAACTATGTCGTTTCATCGTTACTTGTATTGCGGCATCGAATTCCTGAGTAGATCCGTCTTCATACAATCCTGTGATTTTAACGACATTGTTGTTGTCCAAGAATTCCAAGTTCTGAATTTCCGTCAAGTTGTCAAGATCAGGAATCGGGGACAACGTCACTCCGCATGTCTTTGCTGGATTGGCTCCAGGTACAATGGACCATTTTATATGCATCGAATCTTGAAAAAGAGTAGATTTATGACAACGTACATCCACAAAATTGGAAAATGATTCGCCAAAACCGTTGTTGTAGGCCACTTGAAATCTATTCAACAAATTGTTTTCTTGCACCCAATTGTCTATTTGAGCATTGGATATCGTCACATAGCTGTTAAAGGGAACGTTTTCGTTTAAAATGGTATTGAACGCCGATTTCATATTTGGCAAAAACGTAGTTTGCAATTCCTGAATTGGGAATAGACAACCTGTAGAATCCGTATCGCAAGCATCCCCAATGTCATTGCTATTCAAATCCTCTTGATTGGGATTGCTTAGGCTTACACAATTATCACATTTATCTCCAATACCATCGCCATCTTGATCTTCTTGATTCGGGTTGCTGAAATTCAAGCAATTGTCGCACCCATCGTCCACTCCATCCTGATCGTAATCGAACCCATTTGGATTGTTGCATAAATTATTGAAATCGCATTGAAAAATGCTTCTTGAATAATCAAAACTATTGGATGCTCCAGTGACAGTCGTATAACCTATGGCACCATAATATCTCAAATTAGTAGGCGAATCATTTTGATCGAATGTAATACTGTCGAAAGTCTGTACATTGATGGCACTTACATCTACATTGGCGAAAAAGTCTATTATTGTAATTCCATTTCTCTTAAGTAGAAAATGTGTCCCACTTATTGACGTCCATACCAAGGTGTCCCCAGAATCTATTTGATAGAAGGCTTGCAAGCAGCTCCCCTCGAAGCTAGGTTGTTCGGACAATGTGAACAAATTACTCAATAGATTGTTGTTTCCATTCAAATAATTCAATACCCCAATAAAGGCCGTATCACAAGTTAACAAATGACAATCGTCATTGCTGTCACAAAAATCATAGATGCCATCTCCGTCCGTGTCCACTTCACCACAAGGCGTATCGTCACATAAGTCCGGAATACCATCTCCATCGGTATCTATGTCCCCACAATCATTTCCTGTAATGTATGAACAACAATCGTAATCCAAGATCGTAATCGTGGATTCATTGACGTCCATCCCTTGACTGGTAGCTATGGCAATTTTCAATATCCCTTCTGTATTTCCAAAGGTCACGGCATCGAAATAATTTACGCCTCCACCTAATCCTAGCAGCACTTGAACGAAGTTTTGATCGTCGAAATCCAAATCGAACACGACATTTCCATTCACTTTTATCGTAGGGTGATCCCCATTGAAGTCCCATATTGCCGCATTGCTGAGATCTCCAAACAATTGAGGCAAGTTGCTTTCCGTATAAGCCGTGCCAGCAATCGTAGACAATGCAACTCCGTTGTTTGTCAATTGATTTGCATCGTTGAGGGCATTCAATACGTTTTTCAAACCTAGTCTGAAATTGGTCTTGTCCTCACAATCGTCATCGTTTAAAGGTCCTCCAGTACCTAGTTCTTCTCCAATGGCATCTCCATTGCCATCTACTGCAACATCATCTTGTCCTTCTATGCTACATTCCCCTATTCTTGCCGTCGTTGTTCCAGAAATCACGATTTCTTCCAAGATGACATTGCTGTTTGGAGCTCCTATCTTGGCCACCATCTCAAAACTGAATACTATTGGATTCGTGGTAACATCGTAAGTTGTGTAATCGAAATTCTTTATTTCCCTTATAACCCAAGTCGAATTGTAACCACTCCAAGCGTAAGCACTGTTTGGTGGTAAGATGAATTGAATCGGGGCTAGTGTCATGTTAGGATTGGCCACATCTATCGTGACTTTCCATTGATCACTTGTAGTTCCTGCAGTTCCATTGATGGCAATCCCAATATTCGGATTTACAATCTCCAGTTCACCATCTCCATCCGTGTCCTCATAGGTTGGCAAGCCTCCTAGGTCCACGAACAAGTCCATACTCAGATAATTGCCTTGAAAACTTCCAAAATCACCAAAATCTGCACTTGTGGAAGCATTGGTATCTTCGGTTATCCCTTTCACGAATGCTTCAAAATCCCTTCCCATTGGGCATTGTCCAGATTGTACATAGAATTGGTAGTCCGTCAATGCTTCCAAATCCTGTCCTGTTTGAGTCGAGGATTGGTTGGAATCGTAGTTGTAATCTTCTGAGACAATGCGTTTTTCCTTGTCGAAAAAGAGAGCTGCATTGGTACCACAGATGTCATTTCCTGATTGTGCTTCATTTGTAGCAGGCCATCCATAAGCATTTAATCCCAAAATAGGATCTCCAGCATTGGTGGTACTGCCTATGCAAGCATTGTAAGTTCCTTCCCCTATTGCATAGGTATTTGCAACAACACTCTTTATACGATCTCTAAAGCTCAAATAGGTACTTCTATATATGTCCCAAAAGTGTTCTTTGTCCTCTGTAGACAAACCATTTGGATTGTAGACAATGTTGTTGCAAGCTCCTATCGAATTGCAGGCCAATGGCATGAAACTCATATACAGCATTGTTTCGTTTGACCCTTCGTAATTTGACATAGCATTGATCATGACCGTTTTATGTATTAGAGAGGTCATTGGTACATTTACGAATTCCGAAGCTATTGCATTGCCCAAGAATGGATCTTGATTTACAATGGATTGATTTCCTTCCGTCAAATATCCAGCTGAAACGGCATCTGCATAAGACAAGCTTTCCAAGTAATTGGCATAGCCATCGACGTTCACATGAAATGTTCCCGTAGTTGTCCCAGCTCCATTGTCTATTGGCAATGTCGTAGTTATTTGATTTGTCATGGTGCAAAGTTGCTTTGCGATGTGGACATAGCTGTATTCTGGATGAAAGGCTACCAATGATTCTGCCCATGTATCATTCCAAAACAGTTTGTAATGTTCGAAATTCTGCAATTGTTGTGGCTCAATGTTTGCAAAACCCGGATTCAATGAGTCTTCCTCCAAAACCAAGTTGTCCATAACAGGGTAAATGGATTCGAAAACACCCAAATTGTCATTATAGGTGATAGGTATTGCAATTTTTATGATGTTACCTCCAAGATCATAGTAATGGGCAGGATCACTGTTCTGGTAGTCTGGATGAAATGGTGTTCTCCATGATACCGTTGTCGCTGTTGGGTATGCTGTTGCGATCAAATTCAAGACAAATGGAGAAGCCAATACATTCTCATCACTGAATATGCTAGTTTCAACTGGTACCAATGGAAACTCTTCCAACTCGTCTTGATTTGCCTCGTCTTCACTTGAGACATATAGCCCATATTGCCCCAACAACTTCATGTCATTTACAAGTGTCATGGTCATGACATTGCATGAGATGGAATCCGTTGCATCTTCTTCCGTTGTATTTATCCCATCGGTTTCACAATTGATCATACAGGCATCCACCAACAATTCATATTCACGTATGAAACGTTCGGTCAACGCATCTTCCGTATCTTGATCCAAATTCAGAAAAGCATATTCTGCCATTTGCGTGGCAACATAATCTGCTTGATTCGTTGCAATTGCATCTACACATTCTTGACAAGTGGTAAAACATCCAGAGATGGATGCATTGGCATCAAAAACGGAGGCTTCCAAAATACAACCAGCTGCTTTCGCTCGTTTTATGTAATCTTCCGTGAAAAGATCCAAAACGGCCTTATCGACCTTCAATAGCTTATAAACTCCCATATCCCCTATTGGAGGTGTCACGCTAAAATCTACATCCGTGTTGGATACACTATTCAAATCTATCAAGCTTACGTCGTCCGGACTGGTATAGTTCAAAGGATTGAACTGTGCTTCGTCCACCAACTTGTCCTCTATTGGTAAATTGCTATTCAAAGGGTTTCCACAATCGTTGGTCGCATTTAGCGTCAAGTCGAATACAAAGGGATAGCCCTTGTTTTCAAAGATCGGATTGTTTGCCAGACAGTCATTTGTGAATGCTCCTTCTATTTTCAAATCATAGTTGAAAGTATGCAAATCGCTCTTCAAAACAGTCTTGTTGGCATTGAATCTATAGGCATCATCCATACTAAACCCAACGAACTCACCTGTATTGTACAAGTCGTTAGCGCCTATGGACATTAAATCCAGCTGTGTCGTAAGATGCAAGGCATCATTGTTTTCATCATCCAATCCCAACAATAGATCTCCATTGCCATTGGTTGGGTTGTCCGAAACCAATGCCGTTGCAATGGTTCGTCCTTGTGGGTCTATGTAACTTATGCTCGCTTGTCCATTGGGATCTATCACTGCATTCTTCTTGTAATGCACATCATACCCCACATTGTAACCGAACAATCTATCCAATTCTTCTTGATATGGTTTGGAGTAGAAGTATTTCATTTCCTTGTCGGTTCCCAATCTATGGGTTGTTCCCACACCGCTTTTACGCTTGATTCGTCCCGTATTGTCCGCGGTATACTCTATTTGCGAAAAAGGATAGAATTCTGCATCAGGGATAAAATCTTTGAATTCGCTTGTTGACGCGTTTTCAGAAGAATAGTATCTACTGGCTCCTTGAATGGTAGACATCCCACTCACATTGATGTCACAAATATTCACATTCGTACTGAGAACATCCCAATCGAAATCCAAGTGGGAATATTTATTCCCAGCCATGTTTCTATTGAAATTCGAATAGTATTGCAGTTTGTTGTCTCCAGCTGGAACAGGAAGTACTTCTATTGCCGGTCGTCCTTGATTGTCATAGATTACTTCTCCAACAATTGCATTGTCATCGCTGTTTATCTTGGTAACCGTCTGTCTATTTCTCAGTGTTCCATCAAAATAGCTTATGACTTCCTTTTTCTTTCCTTCTTCAGCATAACTGGCTTGAAACTGCCAGTTTTTGTCTTCGTCATGTGGGTTAATCAATATTTCATCGAGAGGACTAGATTGATTGCTCCAAGGACCATGGTAATTGGTATTATAATCGTCTATGAAACGACCTACGGCTCTTACTCGGTAAAATAATTTCCCTAAGTCATAAATGTTGGTAATGTTGTATGAGGTATTCTTCGTATTTATTCTAGTACTGTTTTTCTCGAACGTTTCAATAGTCATCGTTGCAAACTCATTGCCATAGGTATCCACCCAAGACCATTCCACATCATAGGACAAAGCTCCAGATACGGATTGCCAATTAACTTCATATTCATTGGTCAGATTATTGTAGACAATGTTTGGCGAAGGTGCTGGTTGCCCATTCAAGTCGAATACACGAATAGCCTTGAATCCCACTCGAAGCTCCACGTTGTCTGGTACTTCGGCAGAGCTACCCGCTTCTGTAGTCTTGGTATAACCAACTACTTCCAATTTTGCTCCATAGCTGTTCTCTATCCTATGGTATACCTGATCCAAACCATTTCCGGAATTGGACTCTGGTTTAAAGTTTACCGACAATGTCTTCTCATATGCATTTGGAGCATCCAATTGGCCATCTGAAAGTACTGGGGTTATGTTCAAAACCAACTGAAAGGTGTAATTTTCAAAAGGTGCTCGATCGTTATCTATACCCAACAAGACATATGTCTCTGGATTTGTCGTTGCCGTATTCGTTGCTCCAATCCCCGATTCGATAAATGTCGGTATCGGATCAGGACCACCTATGAAAGATGATAGATCGGTTTCATTTTGCGAACCGAAAGTCAATTGCTCATGAACTCTAGGAATGTCATTCTGAGCACCAGCCCCCATAATGAGTAACAGCATAATGCCAACAATACTATTTTTCATGTAATTTAAAATTGTAAACTTCATAAGTTTAATTCCTTTTTATAATTTTAAAATCTTTGTAAGCTCCAACGGGTATGATCGCTTCGGCCTTATTCTTTATGTATTTTGAGAGCTTTGTGAAAGCCTCCTCTTCTTTAGAGAGCTTCAGCTTGAAATTGCTCAATTTTATCTCCAACCTCGGACTCGCCATGACTCGCTCCCCCCTTTCATTCAAGTATGGCATCTGCGTCAAAAAATACAGTACCTGATTGGTAACAACATTGTTCTCTTTGTTGATATAGATTTCCACCTTCCCAAATGGCAATTGGGTAATCACATCCGTGGACAATGTACACAACCATTGCGATCCTTTGTCTTCGATCGTTTTTGTTTTGAAAAGCTTTATGAACGTGGTTAGCATGTTCAATGGAGATTGATCGGATTGCAATGCTCCTTTGACCTTGCTGTATTCCATAGCCTGTTGATTCTCATTTATTTTCAATGATGTTCGCGAAGTATTCAGAAATGTGGTAACGTTTATCTTTGTGTACAAAGCCTCTTCAAACTTTATCATTGTTCCTTCGTAATGCTCTTTGTACTTTTGAGATGTATATGAAGCGTATAGACTATAGTCCAAATGGCAACTATAGCTTTTTTCTTCTTGCATTTTTTTCTGAGTGGCTGCCAATACTTCCTGCACCTTCATTGTTTGCCCCAAAACACCATAAGAACATAATATGCCCCATAAAACCAAAAGGATGTGTAATTTATGCTTGTTCAATTGTTGTCGTTTTAATTAGTTTTCCTTGGTTGTACTTGATCGTGTCTCTTGAATGGTATAAACGCCTTTTTCCGTTTCCTTCTTTACACGTACCAATCCTCCTTCATGATCGTATTCGTAAAACGTCGCATAGTTGTTTTCATCCAATTCTGCCATCAATCGTTGTGTATCTTCATCATAGACAAAGCTTTTCATGGTTCCATTGTAAGGGAATATCCTTATGTCGTCGAAATAGCAATCGATGTTTGCATCTTTTGCTTTGAGATCCACGAACAAACTCTCTACATATTCTGGAACTTCTACAACTCCTATGATACGCTGCCAACCGTCGATTATTTTTCCTGAAGGGATGAATTCTCCAGCTAAAGTCGTGTCGTCAGGTATTTGTTGCGGGTCTTCCTCATTGGGATCCACATCGTAATATCTTATTAGAACAGAGCTTTCATCATACGTTTTTTGTTGATTGGCATGCTCTTCCTTTACCCAACCACTTACTATGAACTTCTTTGCTTCTTGTGCGTAACCAAATACCAGCCCCAAAGTCATTACAATGCTTAATGTTATTTGTCTTGTTTTCATGTCAATTATACTTTAGTTAGCAGTGAAGTTTATTTCAGGACAATTGTATACTTCCCCTGTTTGATTGTTTGTTACTGTAAATGTTGCATTGAAACTACAAACAACAACTCCTCCTTGCTTAAAGAACTGAATGGTCGAATTGCCGTTATTTATTACTAGTCCACATTGATCCGACGAATTAGGCAACGGGGTTACACTAACAGTTATGTTACTAGAACCAAAGGCATCCTCGAAAGACCATGTTGTTCCATTTTGAAAAAATCGTGGTTTTTTATAACATAGATTTCCTCCCCCTGTCGTATCATCAGAACTACAATCCAATTGTGGTAACTGGTCTTGTTCTGGCATAAACCTGGATGTGTTGGACAACGTCGTAGTAGCTGTTTCTCCTCCTGCAACCTTCAAGCTATATCTCCCAGTATGGGATTCGGTTTCAGAAAGTGAAGCTCCTGCATTAATGTTTTCTTCATTGAAATAACTAAAATGCAACTTTATGGAACTAGCTTCCGTACCATAGCTACCATAGTCCTCGAAACCATCATACCCCATTTCATGGTATTCACTATTGGAAGCTACAGCCGTAGGCAACGTATAGCCATAACCGTATTGCGCTGAAGAATAACGATTTAAAGCATCTTTGTTTTCTAGTTCTGCTCCATAGGGAGAATATCTGGTCACTTCACTAGCATAGGTCCAATTGTCATCATCTACCACCCATTTTCCGGTGTTTGCATCATATACATAAAATGGGTTGAACGAAGCAAAGAACCCATCGTTTCTTGGTGAACCTTCACTTGTCGTGCTCCTTCCCGTTAAATATGCATAGGACCTTACTGCTCTCCAATCTCCCTTTATGTTGTTTACAAAAGGATTGAAATAATTTTTAGGGTAAGGTACCAAATCATCTATCAATGCTTCATCATTGGGGTACGAGGCTAAATTGTTACCTAACATTCCCGTTGTGGACGCTGCATTTCCTATACCTTCAAGACTGCCCAAATCTGGTCCTCCTCCGTACTGCCCCAAGTATCCTCTTGACAACTCATTTTGTGGTCTCCAAAAGTCCTTGTACTCTACGGCAGATGCATTTATTATTTTTGGATTGTCACCTATATTGGAATTGAAAACGTAATCATCTTCATTTATTGCATTGTCCAGCATTGGGTTAACCATACTGGTAATCGAAGCCATGGATGCACTCTGTAAATTGCGTTTATGAGAACGCACAACCTTTATCTTTATAGTCCCTGCATTGGGGTCTTCTCCACATGCATTTAAAATATGCCCATTTCTATCTATGAGAATCATATTTTCATTGGTCATTTCCCCTACACCATTGTTATTGGTTATAATTTGGTTTACCCAATACCTGTTATCTTGATAAATAGGATCTCCATTTTCCTGATAGACCAAAACTTCATCTCCAGGAGCAAAGAAGGTAGACATGGTATTATTGTTAATGGGAGTGTTCTTTAATTTGTACCAAGAAGTTGTTCCTTCCGTATCACTGTCAGAGCTTGAAGAGCTACTAACTATGTTTGCTGACTCCAACCAAGTTTCTATTCCAAGATTTTCTACAGCTTGCCCCATTCCTTCATATCTCCAATGAGCTGGGTATGTGAAGTTATAATAATTGTCATCATATTCGTTAATGGTTTCCGTTAGCAACACTTGCCCACTAACTGCATCCCAAGCCAAATTTCGAGTGCTTACCTTAGCTCCCAAATCCTTGGCTATCTTCTCTTTTAGAATGCCTATTTTATGAACCACCTTTGTCGTTGTCGTGGTATGCAATTTGGATTCGTTTTTATGGTACTGGAATGGCAATTGCCCCAAGAGAATTGGAATGGGAATTACCAAAGGAATGATAAAAAAGGTTACATTGGTATTTACCCCATAAGTTTCACTTAGGTTGTAACTCTCGTTAAAATCCGTAATTACGTCATAATTGGTTCCTATTTCCTTTTTTACAATCGTTCCATCTGGCATGACAACAGGAAGTTCATTGTCCAATTGTCCGGAAGTTTCCGATACATTGTAAATGTAATCTACGCTGGATATTGGCATATTGCTTTCATTGAATACCTCTTGTCGCTTTGACTTACCATTCATGTCATTGGTAACGACAGAAAATCCCTGTGACAATGTCAACTCTGTATTTATATTCAATTTGAGGATATTGTCAAGAATATTGTCTTGATTTGTTACATAGCCTCCTTCAATATTGGTATAGTCTGCAATGGTTGGAAAATCCTTGGATGTATAGAACTCATTGACCACCTTACCTGTGGCATGCTTCTTGACCACTTCGACCACATTTTCATTTTCTCGTTCTCTGGACAAATTTTTAACTTCTACCCTACCATAGGTAATCATTGGAGATGGGTAAAAGGACTTACCCAGAGGTTTTTCCACATAGGAATGTGCACTTAGCCTTTCCGTTTTATCAAAAAATGGTTCAATAAAAGGATTTTCTTTACTCATATTTGGTTCCCAGGTTGCGACTCCACTTGATCCTTGTCCATTCTCCAGTACATAATTGTATTCTTGTCCGTAGAAATTTGCATATGGGTTTACAAGGTCGTTTTGCTCGTTATTGACCATTGTATCCCAATTGTCATGCATTTGAATTTTTTTAACACGTAGATCTCCTCCAAGTTTGGCATTGGTTGGATGTTTCAAACGAATCCAAGATTTTTCGGGTTTGAACTTGTTTGCTATACCTCTTTCCTTTAGAAAACCGTTGGGTCCTCTCAAAATTTCGGACATTATAGGCAACCAGCCTCCTAATGCATTTATAATTTCCTGAAGATCTACGGTATTTGGAGAGTTATCCCCATGTCCATAGGCAAAACGACTTAGGTGTTGCCTTGCGAAATACCAACCTGCCTTGGATATTGGGTTCACTATATCTGGCCCTGTTTCTCCTTCCAGTGGTACATGGTCAATTGGTATGTGCACTAATGAGTCTCCTTCCAAAATCACTGACCTTGTATCTGTAATGTCTAAATTACAATACCCTTCGACGTAATCATATGAGCAATTGCTTTCTTTCTCCATATTCACCAAAAACCTATAAAATATGGGCTTGTCGATATGTTCTCCAATGTATTTATGGGTAAACTCTGCTACCTTATCGGTTTCAGTGGCACCTTCCAATGGTTCCAACAATTCAATGGACAAATATTTTGATGCTACGTCGAGTCTGTATAGATCATTCCCCATTGGATCACCATTTTCATCACGCACACCAACAACCTTAAACATCTGCATAGCTTCCCTATCTTGTACATACTTGTAATCGTCCGATTCATATTGCAACTCCATTCTTCCACCGGATGGCAAATCTATGGAGGACAGAGTCCAAGCTGCAACATATAAATCCTGAAGTACTTTATTGTTCTGCTTTACAAAAGGGAATTCTTGAGCTGTGATGGGATAGTCTATTTCGCAACCGTAAGATTGGCTGTTAACATCGGCTATTTCAAATCCATCCGTCACTCCATCTTGATTCGCATCTTGTTCTTCGACTATGCCTTCGAACAAGGGTTTGTAATTTCCCCATACATCGTATGACTTTATCTGATATGCTGGATTGTCATTGTCATAATTGAATTTATAAGGTGTGTATTTTCCCATATTGGAACCTCTATAAGTGAAATATACTTTTTTAAGAGTCAATTTACCTTCTTCACTATTGATGTTTACTCCATCTACCACTTCAGAATCTCCACTGTTGTTTGGCAATTTGTCTTGTGTTCCCCCATTGGTACCAGCCAAAGAATAATCATATTCGAAATGAACCACTTTAATAGGAGTAATTGTCGTGGTCCCCGTTTCTTCCAGTTCCAGAAGCATTTTTTTATATTCTGGCTTGCTGTATAACTCTATCTTATTTATCTTGTACATTTTGGAAACTTCAGACAGCCCACCCATATTGTCCTCTACACCATAACCATCTTTTCTCTCCGTTAAGTCAAAAACAGCAATATGAGTCTTGGTTTCGATTTTTGAAGCATACTTCACTTCTTTTACACCATATAAATAATTTCCTTTTTGATCATTGGTTTGAGTATAAAGACCAGGATTATATGTAGCCTTCTCAAAAGGTACTCTCCATTTGTAATTGGAAGAATTAACCGCCTCGTTATCATAGCTAAATTTTGTATAGGCTCCCAAATCATCATCTGTAGGCCCGTCTCCAGTCAGATCCTCATAGTCAGAAGACAAAACTGCAGTCAACAAATACGTATGCGCATAATCCGGTGTTCCTATCTTATTGAAGTAATTATCTGTACCACTGGAGTTTCCAGGACTATTTTCCAGTGTGCTAAATCCAATTGTTCCTTCTGCCAAATCTCGTGTTCCTTCTGTAGCAAAAGTTACTTCTTCCTTTATTTTGTTTACAGCTGCCTCCCCATATACATATGTCGAACCGTCCGCTTGCAAAACCTTGACCCCATTGGTGTGATGACCATCCAATTCTGCACTTTCGATAATAAAAGGGTCGTTCAAAGCTTCGCTCTTGCTCACTTTCAAGATTGCTTGGTTACGCTTCTCTCTCTTTGATCGCTTTAAATGACTGTTGATCGTTTTGGTTTCTACACTAATTGCATTTGTAACTGGGTTAAACTTTTTAACGTTAAACTTACTTACTGCTTGTTTACCATAGGTAGCTTCCGTCAAATCCAATGTCATGGGATGTTCTTCCGATAAATTATCGTAGAGTTCGGAATCGTCATCGATGCTCATGTCCCCAATGGATTTGAAATAAGTTGGCTCATAATCCATTGCATTCGTACCTGCCTTTTTGAATTTATTTAGAGCAGGTGTTTCCCAAACTCCCGTCCAACTTACCGTAGGTGAATATTTTATATCGACACCTCCATGAAAACCTGTTGCAGCTTCAATTTCCGCCCCCAAGCTAAAACTATCTCCAGAATCTACAACCAATTGATTGTTTACATAACCTACTTGGCCTTTGAACGGTCTAAATTGCCCACCTGTTCCTTGACCTTGTATGTTGTACAAGTCGTACGTGTAATTTACCGTAGGCAACACCAATGTATTTTTGGATACCGTACGTTCATTCTCCCTATTGAAATCCAATACATCCGTAGGTGAAGCATATTCTGTATTCTCATAGCCATAGGCCTTGGAATTGTTTTCTTTACTCTTCAAACTTTGAGTGGTAGCAAAGGCCGAAGCGCCCAATTCTGCACTTACTGGCCAAAAATCCACACCTAGTGAAGCAGCAAATGTGTAGTTACCATTATAATAGGCTGTTCTTTTAGTTGGTGTAAAAGTATTGTCTATGAAGGATACACTTGAACTGTTAGTATAAGTTCTATTGGATGTCTTATCCTTACCTCCTCCTTTGGATGCAGATTTTTTTGTTACTTTGGTCGCTGTAGAAGTATTTACGTTAAAAGAGGTTAGGCCTTGTCTACTATTGTACGCAGTACCTATGCCCACACTATTTGACATAGCCGTAGTCTGTTGAGAATCTGATTCATCCTTCTCTTCTGAAAAGCTTTGTGAAACTGTTGGATTGATAGACACTCCATCATCAACTGAAGGTGTCATGTTCATTCCCACACTGGTCCCACTGCTAAATTGATACGATAGTCCGAAAGATGGTGTAAAAGAAAATCCATTGTAATTGTTATGCAATAGGGTTGCACTGGCATTTCCTGACAATGGCCCTGGTACTTCTTCCGTACCTGAAAGTTGTCCATTAATGGAAAATGTCATCCCTACAGTCTTGTTCGGCTTCATATTATTTTCATAGGTCATTTCATCCCCATTGAAATCATCTGGAATACCACGAACTTGCCTATTTATCTGTCCGACATTCAAATTCCATCCCAATCCAACCCACGAAGCCTCTTGATCCATCGTAATTCCTGAATCGTAAGCCAAGTTCAGAGGATAACCTCCAACATCCATTATGGGGATGTTGTAGTTGAAATCTCCAGAAGATAGATTTACCATGTCGCTCGTTCCTATTGGTGTGAAGGAATTGAATTCCGGTTGTGATGGCCCACCTGTAAGCGCAAACAAGTTTGCAGGTTGTACGGTCATTATCAACATTTGTATTGCCAGATAACTTGCCAGTATTTTTGAAAATTTACTATTTCTTATATTTTTCATTTAAATGAATTTTATAAAGGGTAATGTAATAATTAGGGTTTATTTTTTTGAAGCTCCCAATAGTACCTCTATCTTTGCCAATCTATTTTCCAAAGACTTGTTTTTGTCCTTTTGTACTTTTATTTCATCTTGTTGTTCAAGAGCATGGGCACTGAGTTTTTCCAATTCCTTTTGTTGTTGGATGGTGTACAATGTCAGCTCCTCTATCTTTTGAAGCAATTTCAAGTTCATTTCCTTCAATTGTATGCCATTGTTCTTCATTTCTTGGGCAGAAGGTATTTCTGGTAAGTGATTGTTTGCCTTTGTAAAGGCTTCAACTTCTTCAAGTGTTGGCATTTCGTAGCTGGGATTTAATTTGGATGTCCCTGTAAAGTACTTTTCGAAGACGTAATCTGGTGCCGTCATTGGTGCCAACAAGTCCACTCTTACCTCTTGGGTATGTATTTTTCCATTTACGGTGAGTTTTTCGTCTGGTATTGTCGTGCCGATGCCTAAGTTGCCTTCAACTACGACCTTCTCTCCTTGAAACCTTACACCTCTATTAAAATCACCTGCATAATTTACCACCAATTCCGAATCTCCTGTACTTTCCAAATACTCTGGAACTAAAGCCCTTCTATAGGTTGGGTCATTACTTGCTGCTCTTCTCATTCTTAAATCACCAAAATTGTCGCTTAGCAAGAAGGTGGGTGTATTAATTATACCCTTGACATCTAAAGTGTATTGTGGGTTTGTTGTATTAATACCTACATTACCATTACCTTTAATTCTAACTCTTTCATTGATATCCTCGCCATTGTTTGTAAAGAATCGTACACTAGCTGTAGAAATGTTCGTTCTTGGCGCAAGAATTAAATCTCCCGCAACCCCCATTGAACTTTCACCCCATGCAATTTGTGCAGGAGTCATTTGTTCCACTGTATTCAGTCTATTACTTATAGATATCCCTGCGTTGCTATTGTCTCCAACATGTAAATTACCCAATGGAGCAGTAACGCCTACTCCAAGCTTACCATTAACATTTACAACATCTGTAGCAAAGTCTCCATATATGAGAGGAGTAGCCGTACTTGAATTATCAATGTACAATTTATTGCTACCTACTTCATTGCGACCAGATTCATTACCAATAAAGACATTGTTGGATCCCAAATTGGTACGCCCACTATAAAAACCAATAAATACATTTCTATTACCAACTTCATTTTCATAACCAGCTCCATAACCCAAACTCATATTATAGTCTCCCTTAGTAACATAACCAGAAGCGTATCCCAAGCTTATGTTACCATTTCCCTCATTATATCTTCCAGCCGTATGTCCAACGAAAGTATTATAATTGGTAACCGGTCTTACCATACCAAGGTTTGCATAATGAGCTGCATCATAACCATATCCGGAATACGATCCGTTGAACACATTGCCAGATCCATCTGCAAAGGTACCAGAACTATGGCCTATAAACGTATTATAATTCTTGTCAAGATTAGTATATCCGGCACTACGCCCTACAAATATATTATAATTGCCAGTGGTATTTTTCAACCCAGAATAAAATCCAATAAATACATTGTCATTTCCATTTACATTGCTTTGGCCACTAGCACGCCCCAAGAATGTATTGGATTTACCCGTTGTATTGTATATTCCTGAAAAACTTCCCAAAAAAGTATTGTCCTTACCTGTTGTATTATCTCTACCAGACGAATAACCCAAAAAAGTATTATTGCTCGCTTGATTGTTTCTACCAGTTTGATATCCTAAAAAGACATTGTAATCCCCTTGGTTGTTTTGTCCAGAAACATATCCAGAAAAAACATTCGCATTCCCTACGCTATTCTCTCCAGAATACGTTCCATAATAAGTACTAAACGTACCATTTGTATCATTGCCAGTATTGGATCCATAGAAGGTATTTTGCGAAAAAGCCAATAATGGCAATGTTATTAAACTTAATACTATATTTCTCTTGTTCATAATGCCCATAATTTCATTTGTATTTACTTAGAATCGTATTGGTTAACGATTCCCCTTGCTACCTTATCGTTTCAATAATTTTTCTATTTTTTCCAATCTATCTTCCAAAGACTTGTTTTTGTCTTTTTGCTCCTCCAATTCCTTCTGTTGTTGTATGGCATAAAGCGTAAGCTCTTCTATCTTCTGAAGCAATTTCAAGTTCATCTCCTTCAATTGGATACCCTTTTCTTCCATTTCTCTTGCAGAAGGTATTTCCGGCAAGTGATTGTTGGCTTTGGTGAATGCTTCGACTTCTTCAAGTGTTGGCATTTCGTAGCTGGGATTTAATTTGGATGTTCCTGTAAAGTGTTTTTCAAAAACATAGTCTGGTGTTACAGCTCCTATTAAATCTACTCTTACCTCTTGAGTATGTATTTTTCCTTTTACTGTTAGTTTTTCGTCTGGTATTGTCGTGCCAATGCCAATACTACCTGTTTTTTCATTTATAACAAAAAGAGACTCATTCGTTCTATTTAAAACATTAAAACCAATAGCTTCACCTGTCCCATTATTATTATCGTCTATTTTAAATTGAAAACCTCCAGATGTTCCAAAAAACATATCATCTCTTTCTGCAGTACCAACGCTATTATCTATATCTATCATTTTAATTGACCCTTTAAAACCTCCATTAGTCGATGCTTGTATTAAAATACCTTCGTCATTTTTTACTTCTAATCCAGCTTGAGGTGTAGTTGTGCCAACACCCAATTTCCCATTAATGTTCACAACATCCGTATCAAAATCTCCCCAAATCAATGGAGAACTACTATTGGTGTTTTCTATGTATAGTTTGTTACTACCTTGTTCTTCTCTACCTGCTGTAAAACCAAGGAACACATTATTAGATCCTGTACTATTATAACCTGCTGCAGCACCAATAAGAGTATTATTGACACCTGTTATATTATTAGTTCCTGCATATGTTCCTACATTAGTATTATAAATTCCAGATGTACTATAAAAACCTGATTGCAATCCTAATGAGACATTATAATATCCTGATACATTCCTACTATTGCTTAGATACCCTAAAGATGTATTACCGTATCCTGTTGTATTATTAGCAGCAGAACTTAAACCAACAGCCGTATTCCATTTCCCAGTGGTATTGAGTCTGCCTGATCTAGAGCCTACAAAAACATTATTAAATCCAGTCGTATTATTCATACCTGAATAAGTTCCAATAAAAGTATTGTCATCTGCTGTATTTACCATACCGGCATTATTCCCTATAAAAACACCTTTATTACCGGTATTGTTTTTACCAGAATCAAAACCACTGAATACATTATTATCACCAACACTATTTTCCCCAGAAGATGTTCCATAAAAACTATTATTAGTACCTCCTGTCCCTGAGTTGGCTCCCACATTGGTTGTTTGTGAAAAAACAAATAAAGGTATTGCTACTATGATTAATGCTACTTTTTTTATATGCATAATGTTATAATTTTATCGGTGTTTCGTTAAAGTTGAATTTTATCGTACCATTGCCAAATAAACGGTCTTGGTAGATTAGTTTTATATTGTCGTCTGGATTTATGTCATTGAAATACAACAATGCCCTTTTAAAGGGGGCTACTTTGAAATTACGCTCGAAATTGACCCCAGAGCACCTTATGGTATCATTGGAACTCGTTATTATGGTAAAATCTCTTTCTATGGTAAAGGCCATATACTTTACGGCATCCTCATAACTCCTATTGGTGTACTTTTCCAACAACAAGTCTTGTTCGTTGCTATGTTGAAATTCGATTTCCACGATGCGCTCCCTGTTGTTAAGCTCATAGATGGAATCTACTACTTGTGGATTGTTCACATTGTTCTTTAAAATGTAATATTGAAGAGGAACTTCCGTTGCCGTATAGTTTATGTCACCGACAAATTGGTTGACACGTTTGGACTTCCAACCTTCTTGCTGAAGGTTGTAAAACTTGTACTCTTCATATTTTTTTTGTGAATCCGACTTGCACGCAGCAAAGCATAAAATAAAAGCAATTGAAAAGGCTAGATAGGTGTAGGGAAGTTTTATGTTCATTCTTTAAGGGGCTATTTTACAGTATTTTGATTAAAGCGATGGCAAATATATACATTTTGACATCATTGGCATACCCTTACTCCATATTTTCTTTTTTTCTTTTCATCTGTAACATTCAACCAATTCTTTGACCGTACATCCAGCATTTAGATATCCAGTGTTTCTTATTTAACATGAGCATCCTTTAACATACATTTGTTTTATGTTACAATAGCAAAAGGCTCATTCCATAAAATGTCGTTATAGCAATAAGGGCGATAACACTCCGATGTTATCACCCTTATCTATTTGATTATGTCACAACTACTACAAATTCTTAATGTGATACCCCACCAAACCTTCTATGGGCCTGCGCTCAAAATTACCAACTGTGAAGTTCAATTCCTTTGCCACTGCATTGATTTCTTCTTGGCAGAAGAAAGCAATGGAACCTGCAAAGTGTACAGGAACCCGCTTCAATTCTTCTTTGTATTGCAGTATCATGTTTCTTGCAAACAGCCTAATGCCTTCTTTTATCAATTGCTTGATGTATTCGGAATCCTTGTTCAGAATCATAAACTCTGCAAACCTAGCCAAGTACGCATTTGGATTGGGTTGCTTGTATAGGTTGTGTTTTATGTAATCTGCTTCCAAATTGTACTTGTCATCGAAAGATACCTTGATCTCTTCTGGCATGTGATTGAAATAATAATCTCTAAGCAATTGCCTACCATAATAATTACCAGAAGCATCGTCCATTATGGAGTATCCCAATGCCGATACTCTTTGTTCCAATGACTTTCCATTGTAATAGCTACAATTCGAGCCTGTTCCCAAAATACAAACTACGGCTGCTTGCACATTGTCATCTATCGTGGCATAGACGGCTGCCATCGTATCTTCATCTACGCTAATTTTTGCCTTCTCGAAAAAGTTTTGCAGTACTGCCTTCAACAAAAGCTTTGGTCGTTCCGTACCACATCCCGCTCCATAGAAAAATACGTGAGATACCTTATCTCTATTTTTTTTCAATTCCTTGCTTTTCTTTATGGTCTTCCTCAGCTTCTTTTCCGAGAGTATGGCTGGATTCAATCCTTTTGTCCTTATCTTCTCAAATAATTGGTTCCCATTTTCATCCACTGCAATCCAATCGCATTTCGTAGAACCACTATCAACTATTAAAATCATAGGTTTTATTTAATCAAGCATTAAAAAAAGGCTCTAAAAAGACACTTTCACGTGGATTTAACAAACTGAGAATTAAAAATACGGAAGAATATCAATCCTCAATGCATTTTCGTTTCCATATCTATTCTAACAAATGGACTACTCTGTCTTTTGAACCAATCTTCAAATATAATTTATTTTATATTATAAGCTGTTTACTTTTTCTGCCAAATCCACCAACTTGTTCGAGTATCCGAATTCATTGTCATACCAAGATACCAACTTAAAGAATTTTGAATTCAATTCTATGGCTGCATCGGCATCGAAGATGCTCGTACGTACATCACTTACAAAGTCTTGGGATACCACGGCTTCTTCCGTGTAGCCCAAAACACCTTTCATCTCTCCTTCCGATGCTTGTTTGAAAGCAGCTTTAATGGCTTCTATTGAGGTTTCCTTTTTTGTTCTTACGGTTAAATCGACCACAGACACATCTGCAATTGGTACACGAAATGCCATCCCTGTAAGTTTTCCATTCAACTCTGGTATTACTTTACCTACGGCCTTTGCCGCTCCTGTAGATGTTGGTATGATGTTGTTTATGGCAGAACGCCCCAAACGATAATTCTTTCTGGAAGGCGAATCTACCGTGTATTGTGTGGACGTCGCTGCATGAATCGTCGTCATCAATGCTTCTTCTATGCCAAAATTGTCATCCAACACCTTGGCCATTGGAGCCAAACAATTTGTTGTACAAGATGCATTGGACACTATTGTGTCCGTTGCCTTCAATTTATCTTCATTTACTCCCATTACAAACATTGGGGCATCTTTGCTTGGTGCGGAAATCACAACTTTTTTGGCTCCAGCTTGCAAATGGTAGTCTGCTGTTTCCAGTGTCGTAAAAATACCTGTACATTCTGCAACGACATCTGCTCCTGCCTCATCCCACTTCAAATTCTTAGGGTCTCTTTCTGCGGTTACCCTGATGGTTTTTCCATCTACGACAAGATTCCCGTCTTTTACTTCTATCGTGCCATCAAACCTTCCGTGTACGGAATCATATTCCAACAAATAAGCCAAGTGGTTTACATCCAACAAATCATTTATTGCCACTACATCTACATTGTCCCTTTTAACTGTGGCTCTAAATACTATTCTACCTATTCTTCCAAATCCGTTAATCCCTAATTTTAGTTTTGACATAATTTCTTTTCTCTATTGTTGTTATGTGGTCATGATATCCGACACACGTATTAATTCCTTGTTTATTTTCGATTGTCCCTTGATGGCTTTTTCCAAGGGAGTCAATTCCATTTTGTCACTTACTAACCCTACCATTGCATTGGACTTACCCTCCAATAGACTTTCTACTGCCTTCACTCCCATTCTACTCGCCAAAACACGATCGAAACAAGATGGTGAACCTCCGCGCTGCATGTGTCCCAATACCGATACTCTTACTTCGTACTCCGTCATGTTCTCTTCCACATAGTCCTTGAGCTCAAAAACGCTTTTTCCTATTTTATCCCCTTCTGCGACAACGACTATGCTTGAGGATTTCCCTGATTGCTTGCTACGTCTAAGCGATTCCAACAAACGCTCCAGACCTAGATTTTCCTCAGGAATCAAGATCTCTTCTGCTCCAGCTCCAACTCCTACGTTCAATGCTATGTGCCCAACGTCTCTTCCCATTACCTCAACGAAGAACAAGCGATTATGTGAACTCGCCGTATCTCTTATCTTATCTATGGCTTCCACCACCGTGTTCAAAGCCGTATCATACCCTAGGGTATGCGAGGTTCCAAAAATATCGTTGTCTATGGTTCCTGGAATGCCTATTACTGGAAAGCCATATTCTTTATTGAAGATCAAAGCTCCCGTAAAAGTCCCGTCTCCTCCAATTACGACCAATGCCTCTATGCCTTTTGCCTTTAGGGATTCGTATGCCTTTTTACGACCTTCCGACGTTCTGAACTCTTTGGACCTGGCCGATTTCAATACCGTCCCTCCTTTGTTTATGATTCCTTTTACGTTACGTGCGGTAAGCTCTTTGAAGTCTCCTTCTATCATTCCTTCGTATCCGCGATATATTCCTACACATTCAATGTTGTGATAGGCACATGTCCTTGCAACGGATCTTATCGCTGCATTCATTCCTGGAGAGTCTCCTCCAGAGGTCATCACCCCAATTTTATTTATTGATTTTGACATTAATTCCCTAGTTAATTCAGGTAAATCTATAAAAGAAAATCAACATACTACAATGGTTTCAATAAAATTTAACCAGATAGCTTTCACTATAACGTTTTAGTTAATAAAATTGTTGAAAAAGTAGGAATTACAGCTATTGCAATGGACTATGAGCAGGCGGAAAACATAGTGATTTTATTTTTCTTTTATTCTAATTGAATCGTCGGAAAACTTGTTGTCTTTATCCTTTTCCTTTGGTGTTTCTTCAATTGGTGTTTCTTTTTCCTTCTTGTTGAATATTTTACGTAGTAACTCTCCAAAAGAATCGAAATCCACCGAATAGGCTATACCCAAACCTTGGGTGTATCCTATTTCTTCCCCAAAATTTCGAATGCTGTTTTCTCTATTGAAAACCTTGGCGGTAAGTGTCCCCTCTTCATTCAACAGAAAATCGATTTGGACGTCTCCAGCTATCACGGATTCGCTTACACCTCCTACCGAAGCTCCGACCTTCCCGTTGATGAGTACGCGATCCGTAATTTTTGTTTGTAGGGTTACCCCCAATCGGCTATCGGTTTCAAAGCCTGGGGTGCTTTGGCCAGCTTCCAAATTCACTCCCACTTGAAGTTTGCCTTCATTGTCTGAAAACAAACCATTTATCAATCCATTCAATCGTTCGGTCAAGGTTCCTGTTACGTTCAAGTCTTTAAGTTGCCTATTGAATGCTCCTGTGGCCAATAGATTCAAAGCTTGCTTGTCTCTATCTTCTTTGGAATCCAATCGATATTGCAACTCGGACTTCAAGGTTGAACTCACATTTGGGAATTCGAATTGAAAGTCATAATCCGGTCTTTCCAATTGCCCTGTCAAGTTAATTTGCAAATCTGTCCTTATACTTTGTGTTATCGGATTGTCCAACAATGGAGACGGATTTGTTCGTGTCTTGTATATGGCCTTGATGTCTATACTAGCCTTCAAGGGATCTCCATTCCATTGCAAAAAACTTTCATATGGCTTTACGGTAAACTCCTTTTGTACGATTCCTCCAAATAGAAAATTGTAAACGCCTTCCCAAACGATGAAATCCCCAAATATGTTGAACTTTCCATTGGTATTTATGTTAAAGAGCAACTCTCCTGCTCCACGTCCTTTTATCGTACTTCCAGACTCTCTATCCATGACAATCTCTATCAACGCATCATTTGTTATGTTAAGGTCGAAATCCAATTCCAAACCAGTTACATCTTTAACAGTCACATCTCTTCCTTCGGACTTTGCCAACTTTTCTTCTGGACTTAGAAAATGAATGAACGAATTGTCTCCAAACGACTCCAAGTCGTTTAGAGGTATTATGAACTCCGTTCCCCTTTTAGTCTGTGCATCTGCGCTTATCCTCAATGCCTCGGTAGGCCCAAATATTTTGGCGCTTCCTCCTATGAAACCTGTTCCATAGTACAAGGCGTCTTCATTGTATCTTGTATTCAGCACCAAAAGTCTATCTGTCTCAATATCCAAATCGAGTTTCCATTTTGAAAAGTTGACATGGCTTATCGATCCATACAATAGCCCTTTTGAGAATTCCTTGGTATCAGTGATGTTTATGTTGTTGAATATGAAACTTTGTTCTTTGAGGCTTACAGACGCATTGTCCTCAAAATCGTAGTCCACATTCAGGTAAGGTACGTTAAGTCCTCCTTTGTCTATTGTCAAATCTCCAACAATGTCTGGTTTGTTGAGATTCCCAATGACTTCTACCGTTCCGCTTACTTCCCCCCTAATGTTATTTAAAACCGGATCCAACAAAGGAGTAAGCGGCCTCAAACTGAATTTGTTGAAATTCAAATCCAAGTCTATTGTCGATTTCTTGTCAGACACATCAATGTTACCAACAGCCGAAAAGGATTTTGATACATCATCCTTTATCTTTGCATCCACCTTATAGTTGGTCAATGATTCGTTTCCTTTTATTATGGCATCGAAAGATCCCAAATAATGTCTATTCACTTCCAGGTCGTCTATGGTAATGGTGGAGTTTGGCAAGTAATTGCCATTTTTCTGCAAAACATTCAATTTCCCATTGACATTTCCTGCCAACGACAAACTATCCAGTTCCGGGGTTATCTTGGCTAAATCCACATCTTTGAAATTCAATTTCAAATCTTTGTAGGTAGAATCCCTAATGACTCCAGACAACTTGATTTCTTCATTTTGATGATTCATCACCAATCTGTCTATTTTGAAGTTGGCAAAATCCCTATCAAATTCAACCTTATTGAAATTGTCACGTTTGCCATTAACGTGCCATTTGTTATCCTTGAATGTGACATCGCTCTTTTTGAATCCTACCACAGATCTATTCTCCTCGTTGATGGTATGATAGAAACTCAGGTTGTAATCGTCTGTATTGTTTTTGCCTCCTTTAAATTCCGAACGCATGAAAAGCGTATCATTTAAAGTCACATTGATTAAGTTGAACTTGGAGGCACTGTAGTATTTGGTATTTATGCTATCTATTTCCACATAGGTGTTGAACAATGGATTCTTATTGTCCACTTGTACTTCTATTTCACTCGCAAAGTAATCCAACAGTTCTATCCTAGGAGATTTGAAGGTAAGCTTGAACTCCTTTTCATCCGTTTCCACCCTACCTTTTATAAATGTGTTCTTCCCCAACTTTACCTCTGGGTAGAATACTTCTACAATCTTGTTGTAAATTTTAAAATTGAAGTTTATGTACTGCTTTGCCTCTATGTCATTTGGCGTCTTGTTGGTATATACGTTCTTTATGGAATTTTCGAACAAGCTGGCTATGTCCTTGAATTTGAAATTTCCACTTAGCGACCCTTTCATTATGTCCGGTGAATTGACTTCTATTATTCTTTCATTCTCACCAAATGACGATTTTATGGCAAAATCATCAAAATAATAGTCGTCATTCTCGTTCTTGTAGTTTGTTTTTTTAAACGAAATGCTTCCTTCAGCATCATCTACCGTCGTCCCTTTCATTTTTATGTCTACGACACCTTTGAAGATGGATTGCTCATCTCTATCATAGAAATTAAGCACTTTGAGGTTGGCATGATCCACATTCGCGACAAAATCGAATGTGTTCACCTCTTTGGACAAATCCGCCAAACCATTAAACTTCAACTTTAGGTTTTTATCGTTGGCATTCAATTCCCCGTTGAAGACATTTTGTTGATACTTTCCATTTACAGTTATGTTTTCATATGTATAGCCATTGTATGCTATGGAAAAGACATCCCCCGTCAAACGAGAATGCAAATTTTCTTTTTTGAACCCGACTCCATCAACATCAAGATTGGATGATATCTTGCCCAATCTAGGATCTTCCAAGAAGATTCCCATGTCGAAACTGTTGAAAACGACATTCCCCTTATAGGATGCCGTATCGATGTTACCCACATTGGAAAGTTCCAAATCCGAATTCACGAATCCCAAATTTGTATTTATATTTAACTTTGCCTTTATGTTTTGAGATGTTATATGTGTATTGCCTGTTATGGAAAACGTTCCCAACTTTCCAAATATCGAAGGAATCGAAGCTCCCAAAACATTTGGCAACAAGGCTTTCAACGCACCATAATTGGAGGATAGGTTTGTAAAATTACCAGTCATTTCAAAGTTGTCATCCTCACTATTGAACAAATTCTTGAAATTGAAACTGCCGTAGATGTTGGTATAACCATTGGTTGTCAACTTTAAATTATTTGCCATCAAATCATTGAGCGTACCCGTTAACTGCGTACTCAGCTTGGCATGTTGATTTTCTCCGAACTCATCGTAAAAAGTATTGAGCTCGTCCAGAGCAATGTCCCCATCCGTAAAGTTGGCTGTCACCTTTACCTTATCCTCAAAATCCTTGAAATCCTCACGGTCGTAGTTAAATCTCAAACTTCCTTTCAAGGTCGATTTCTTGGTCTTGATGTCTAAATCGTCAAAAGTCATTTGGTTCAAGGTATAACCGAAGTTGGTAGACATGTTTTGCATTGTCAATCCCCTACTATCCACAAAACCCAAAGTGTTTATTCTTGCATTGACATCGCTTCCATTAATCACGAAATTCGTTGCATTAATATTCAAATTGTTGAATTTCAACACCTGTGGTGTTTCTTTATTTTCATCTATGAGCCTAAAGGTTCCTCTGTAAATGGAAACATCGCTGGATGACAATAGAAAATCACTTTTTTCCTTTCTAGGGTTTTCATCATCGAATCGTGCTACGAAAACATCCAGATTGGTATCTGTTTCCCCTTTGTAGGTCACTATGTTAAGTATCAAATCCTCTAAATCGATATCTCCAAAATTTAGTTTGCTGTTGTATAGGTTCTTAAAATTCAAGATGGAGGTATTCAATTCTGAAGCACTGATAAGCGTATCGTTCTTGTAATCGCGTATCAATATTTGCTTGAGTTCCACATCTCCATTAAACTGGAGGCCTACCTTTTCGATGTTGATGTTCGTCTTATAAGTTTCATTTAACCAATTTGTAGCCCATTTTCCCAATCCACTCTGAACTGCGGGAATAGAGAACAACAACACCAATATGATGAAGAGTAGCAATAGGATTGCCACTAATTTCGCTATTATTTTTAGAAACTTTTTGATACGAATTTAAAGTTATGACTTTCTTTCAAGAATAAACTACATTTGCAAAACGAATAGACGAAAACCTTAGACGTTTTTTTATGATTTCAAAATTAACAATAATTGTGCCTAATATATACTAATGTCATCACAAAATATTTACATACTTGGTATTGAAAGCTCTTGCGACGATACGGCTGCTTCCGTTATATGCAACGGAAAAATTCTAAGTAATGTTGTTGCAAACCAAAATATACACGAGGAATATGGTGGTGTCGTACCCGAATTGGCTTCTCGTGCACACCAACAAAACATAGTGCCAGTAGTGGCTCAAGCATTAAAAAAGGCTAACATAGACAAGTCTCAATTGCATGCCATTGCCTTTACCAGGGGACCAGGTTTAATGGGGTCTTTGTTGGTAGGAACGTCTTTTGCCAAGTCGATGGCCTATGGTCTGGACATTCCATTGATAGATGTAAACCACATGCAAGCTCACATTCTAGCTCATTTCATTGAAGAAGATGGCTATGAAAAACCGCCCTTTCCTTTTCTTGGAATGACCATTTCCGGAGGACATACTCAAATTGTCCGAATAGACGACTACTTCAAGATGGAGGTTATTGGCGAAACCATAGATGACGCCGTTGGTGAAGCTTACGACAAAAGTGGAAAGATATTAGGCTTGGGATATCCAGCTGGCCCGGAAATAGATAGGAGAGCCAAACTTGGCAATCCTAAAGCCTATCGATTTACAAAACCAAAGGTAGATGGCTTGAATTTCAGCTTTTCCGGCTTTAAAACTGCCGTACTGTATTTCATTCAACGAGAAGTTAAGGCAAATCCCAACTTCATATCAGAAAACCTGAACGACATCTGTGCTTCCATACAATACACAATTATTGGAATATTAATAGACAAGCTAAAGCTAGCTACCAAGCAAACCGAAATAAAACATGTTGCCATCGGTGGTGGTGTTTCTGCCAACTCCGGCATACGCCAAGCTTTAAAAGATGGAGAGAAAAAGTTTGGATGGACGACCTACGTACCCAAGTTTGAATTTACAACGGACAATGCTGCCATGATAGCCATTGTTGGTTATTTGAAATATTTGGATGAGGATTTTGCCGAAAGCAACGTCATGGCTTCAGCAAGGTTGAAGCTATGATTTTGAATGAATGAATGAATGCATACTTTAGAATTTGGGAGCTTTTAATTGAAGGGAGCTTTATTGGATTCTGTATTTCCTATTTTATCACCTACACACTTTTATCTTTCGATAAAAAACAAACTATCTATATAAAGTTTTCCGCCTACTCAATAAAAATCATATCGTACATCGGTATCATTTTTTTTGCATATTTTTTATATTTATTCAATAAAAACCTGAATGCATTTGTTAATTTCAAGAATGTTTCGACAATGAATAAAATAGAAATTTATATTAACGCTCTAGAAATTATTTTGTCCTTTTTGTCTAATAGAGCTTTATTATTCTCAATTCTAGTTTTAGTAGTCTGGTTTATCAATGAAAAAGGATTAAGGCTCAATCTTGACAAGCAATAGAACCAACGATAATGGATAAATCATATTTATGATTATTTTACTGCCTGGAAGCAATATGGAGCACTTTACAATTATCATGGTTTCTTTTCATAGGGACCATCTTCCAAGTGGTTGGCAAACGAACACGAAGATTGAGTATTTTTATACTTTAAGCTGGTTATTGATGGCTCTTGTCATAGAGTGGATTTTTATATTCTCCGTTTTGGTTGTCATCACTAAGCTTGTCAAGAAAATAATTTTGAAACATATAAATAACGATGTCTAAAATGTCTAGATCATATCATTGCTTCTTTGTGACGACTTTAATCACCTTGGTATTTTGCTTCGTAAGCTACCTTTCGGACAAAACTTTAGAGATTTACCATTTCGCCAACCTCATTCCATGATGCCTCTCTTGAAAGCAACTCCATAATTGTCATATCACTGACCTTTATTGCATTGCAATTTGTATTTTTACTGAACTTAATCATAGGAACAATAAAATATGGCATTCAACGAGCAACTGGCCAATAGAATTAGAGAACAATTGAAACTCTTTCCCGAGATCTTTTCAGAAAAGAAGATGTTTGGAGGGCTATCCTTTCTACATCAAGGAAAAATGACTGTAGGCATTGTAAAAGGAGAATTCGCAGTTAGAGTTGTTTCTGGCAAGATGAAGGCCGAATTGTCCAAAGATTTCACAAGGCCAATGGATTTTACCAAACGACCAATGAAAGAATTCATTTATGTCGAAAACGAAGGCTTTGAGACAGAAGAACAATTGCTCCACTACATCGAATTGGGTTTGGAACACGCAAAGAGCAAACTATAAATTACAGATATGGACCAAGGCAATCGTGAATTGTTAAAATCCTTGTTAATAAACTTATGGATTATCTTAAATAACAGTAGTATATTTCGTTTTTTTGTGCTATAATTTTTAGACCCCAAGAACAATGAATAAAACCTTACTACTACTGCTATTATGTTTTTCCACTTCGCTTTTCGCTCAAAAAGGAATAAAAAAGGTACTTGATACCATTACTTCAGTAGAACAAGCCGAATCTTTCCTAGAAACGAAAAAATCCAGAAAAAACAGGCTCATTGCATTCAACGAGGAAAAGCACAAGACAAAATTGTCCAAAGCGCTTTTAGGATTACCTGTTGGTGGAACAAAAACCGTGGATTCAGAATTTGGTAAAATCCATTACAAGATCATTGAAAAAACAAACGAGCCACACTATAGAATGAGTTATGTCTTTCTGGATGGCAACAGACTAACGCTTCAAAAAATAAATGAATTGACCAACACCATCATAAAGAAACACAATGATGGCATAAAGTTCGAAGATTTGGCAAAAAAGTATTCAATGGATAAAAATGCCTTTTCCGGTGGAGACTCCGGTTGGTTCAAAGACGGGGAAATGCCCATTGAAATCGAAGAACAAGTAAGCGACCTGGCCAACGACTTAGGAGATATCTACACGGTAAGAATACCAACGGACAATGGCTACTACATTATTTTGAAAACACACAGAATTAAAACCATCAAAGAAGTAAAAGTTCTAAAAGTGGTTGACAACAGAAGCTAATGCAACTATTTTACAATCCAGAAATAGACGAAAACACAACTCAATTTTCCTTTTCCAAGGAAGAAAGCAAACATATCGTAAAAGTGTTGCGTAAACAAGCTGGCGACACCATGCACATCACAAATGGCAAAGGCTGGTTGTTTACCGCAGAAATAACACTTGCTGGTCTTAAAAACTGTATGGCAACGGTGGTTTCCAAAACATTGAAAACCAAACCCAAATACAATTTACATCTTGCAGTTGCACCTACGAAAATGAATGATCGCTATGAATGGTTTTTGGAAAAGGCCACCGAAATAGGAATTACAAGTATTACTCCCATCATCTGTGACCACAGTGAACGAAAAGTGATTAAAATGGAACGCTTTCAAAAGATTTTGCAATCTGCCATGAAACAATCCTTGCAATGCCACTTGCCAAAGTTGAATGAGACCATTTCCTATAAGGATTTCATAAAAACAAAATTTGAAGGAGACCGCTTCATAGCGCATTGTGAAGAAACACAAAAACGATCTTTGAAAGATCTAATAGTCGCCAATAGGGGCATTACCATCCTCATAGGACCTGAAGGCGATTTCAGCATCAAGGAAATTGAACTGGCCATGGAGAACAACTATATCCCAGTAACTTTGGGAAAAACACGGCTAAGAACAGAAACGGCAGCCATTGTTGCTTGCCATTCCGTGGCATTTGTAAACGAATCATAGACAACGCATTCAATCATACAGTGCAATGCTCT
Source organism: Bizionia sp. (assembly GCA_020631395.1). Lineage (GTDB taxonomy): Bacteria > Bacteroidota > Bacteroidia > Flavobacteriales > Flavobacteriaceae > JAHDHI01. Next base: position 7,830 of record JAHDHI010000045.1, on the reverse strand, counting down.
CCAAATATTTCGTTAAATAAAAAGTATTATCCATAAAAAATGCGTTTTGCTTGGCATTTCTTTTTATTTTTGAAATTATGACATTCAGCAAATTCAAGCTTATAACATCGCTTTGTACCCTTATCATTTTCCTAACGGGACACTCAAGCTTTTCTCAAGATTTAGCCATCCTAAAATACAAAGGTGGCGGCGATTGGTATAGCAACCCTACAGCCTTACCTAATCTCATTGCTTTTTGCAATGAAAACATAGACACGAAAATGAATGACAAACCGACTTCTGTGGAAGTTGGAGATTCTGGCATTTTCCAATACCCACTATTGCATATGACAGGACACGGTAATGTATTCTTTAGCGACGACGATGCCGAAAATTTACGCAATTATCTAATCTCTGGAGGCTTTTTGCACATTGATGACAATTATGGCATGCGACCATACATAACCAAAGAGTTGAAGAAAGTATTTCCAAACCAAGAATTGGTAGAGCTTCCCAACAACCACCCCATCTTCAATACTGCATACAAATTTACCAAAGGATTGCCAAAAATACACGAACATGATGGCAAACGCCCGCAAGCCATGGGATTGTTTCACAAAGATAGATTGGTATTGTTATTTACCTTTGAAAGTGACCTAGGAGATGGCTGGGAAGACCCAGAAGTACACAATGACCCAGAAGACGTAAGGCTGAAAGCATTGCAAATGGGAGCTAACATCATTAAATATGCCTTTGAAAATTAAACTATGAGATTAAGTTACTATTGTTCTTCTTGCAAAAAGGAAAACTACATAAAAACCAATGCTCCTGACAGGTACACTTTTCTGCAAGAGTACGGAAATTATGATTTTAAGGAAAAGTGTAAGCATTGCGGCAATGTCACCAAGAAACCAATCAATAGGCTGTATGCAGAACCCAATAGAATCATTTTGATTGGTGGTGTCATTCTAGGCATTGTGGCAACTTTGTTTTTGTTGCAATTTGGCTTCATCAGCCTCATCACCCTTACCATTCCCATTGGCATATGGGTCAATCAAAATAACAAGACTTCGATTTTCAACAAATCCCGAGTCAAAGAATCTTCATTATGAAAAAAAATCAACTCAAACATAAAATTGTGGCGGTGGCATTGATAATGGCATTTGTTTTTCAATCCTTGCCACGCATCAATGAACACACATATACCACTGGGTTTTCAAATTTTCATACTAGCTCTATCTTTAGCTGTTATGGCATATACCCGATTATGTCTCATACCAGTTATGACTGTGGAATACCGTTCCATATTGACTAATTACCTTTAAGTCTATCAAAACCCACGAATGCAACTAAATCATTATAATACCAATTTCAAAAAAAGAACGTTCCCCATAACATTGGTATGCGAAAATGTCACCAATGCACCAAACATTGGTAGCCTATTTCGCATTGCAGATGCCTTTGGCATAGAAAAGATCGTCTTTTGTGGAGACGACATCCCAATGGGGAGAAAGATGACGAGAACCTCAAGAGCTACGGAAAAGGTAGTGCAGTATAAGATTTGTGACAATGCCTTGGATGTCATAACCAATTTGAAAACCGAAGGTTATACCGTTTTTTCCTTGGAAATCACAAATACAAGCACAGCCATTCACCAATGTCACTTTATCTCGAACAAAGCCATTGCACTAGTTATTGGTGATGAGAACTTTGGAGTATCGGAAGACCTTTTAAACAACAGTGATGCAATTGTTCATATAGACATGTTTGGCCAAAACAGTAGTATGAACGTAGTACAAGCGACCAACATTGCACTGTATGAAATAACGAAGCAGATACGTTAACAACAAAACTGCACTTCTCAATTCGTAATTCATAACCGAATATGTATATTTACTAAATGAATTCCAACACCATTTCCAACGGCATATTGAAATCGCTAGGTATCATCCTAGGAGCACTCATTCTTTTGTTCTTCTTGTACAAGATAAAAGCCATCATTGTATACATTTCCATAGCAGCAGTAATTTCGCTTATCGGCAGACCAATCATTCTATTCTTGAGACGAAAGTTAAAATTCAGCAATACGCTTGCAGTCATCTTGACAATGGCACTCCTTATGGGGTTGTTTATTGGCTTGGTGCTTCTTTTCATTCCCCTAATCGTAGAACAGGGTCACAACTTGTCTCTTTTAAACATAGATGACCTACAAACCAATGTCGAAGGGCTATACAAGGAGATCACCACCTATTTCAACATTAGCAGTGCAGATTTGGAACAATCCTTAAAGGATTCCAACTTGCTTGGTAAGATTGATTATTCGGTAATACCAAACTTTTTGAATTCGATAATCAGTGGTTTTGGAAGCTTTAGCATAGGCTTGTTTTCCGTACTTTTCATTTCCTTTTTCTTTTTAAAGGATAGCAAGTTGTTTGAAGACGGAATAATGACCTTGATTCCCGACAACAAGGAATCTCGATCAAAGAAATCATTTACGAAAATCAAGGACTTGTTGTCTCGATATTTTGTTGGTTTGGTTTTTCAAATCCTCATCTTATTTGTTATCTACACGGTTGTATTGCTCATCTTTCGCATTGAAAATGCCATCGTCATAGCATTCCTGTGCGCCCTTCTTAACCTTATTCCTTATGTGGGACCAATGGTAAGTGCCATATTGATGCTTACTCTATCTATGACAAGCAACTTGGGAGAAAGTTTCAGTGATGTCATTTTACCGAAGACTTTGTATGTGATGATTGGATTCGTAGTTGCGCAATTGGTAGACAATTTCTTTAGTCAACCCGTTATTTTTTCGAAAAGCGTAAAATCTCATCCATTGGAGATCTTTTTGGTAATCCTCATTGCTGGTGTCTTGTTCGGCATTATTGGATTGGTTGTCGCAATTCCTGCCTATACGGCCATAAAAGTGATATTGAAAGAGTTTTTGTCAGACAACAAAATTGTAAAGAAACTAACAAAAGGACTTTAATAGAACCTAATTTGGATCATTCGATTTTAAATACCGAAAATCAGAAATTCATAGACGAGAACTTAAATTCCGACGTCATTTCGTTGTTGTTGAAAAGTACTAGCAATCATACAGCGGACAAAAAAGTGCTCATTGAACAAATAGAGGCGAAAAAAAGGTGCAAGAAAAAATTACCAACTTGGTTTGAAACCAAAGGGATCTATTTCCCAAACAAGTTAAACATAGAACAGACCTCTTCGGAAACCACAGCCAAATACAAAGCTAGTTTAATGTCTGGAAACTCCATAATTGACCTAACAGGAGGTTTTGGAGTAGATTGTCTTTATTTTTCCAAAGTGTTTGAAAACGTGACGCATTGTGAGATCAATGAAAGTTTGTCACAAATAGTCGTCCATAACTTTAAGCAATTGCTTGTAGAAAATGTAACATGTGTGGATAAAGATGGAATGGATGTCCTGAAACAAGGAGATCAAACTTTCGACTGCATATACATCGATCCCTCTCGAAGAAATGATATAAAGGAAAAAGTATTCTTGTTGAAGGATTGTTTGCCAAACGTACCTGAACATTTGGAATTACTTTTCAAGCATTCCAAAAACATAATGATAAAGACTTCTCCCCTGTTGGACATATCCATAGGTATCAATGAACTGAAAAATGTGAAGACAATACACAGCATAGCCGTCAACAACGAGGTAAAGGAATTGCTATGGCTGTTGGAAAGAGGTCACGAAGGGAAAATCAACATTAAAGCTGCCAACCTTTCCAAAGGAGTCGTCCAATCATTTGATTTTGAATTGAGCGAGGAATCCAAAGCCATGCCTGAGTACAGCCCTCCTCTAAACTACCTATACGAACCCAATGCAGCCATTTTGAAAGTAGGTGCCTTCAATAGCATTTCTGAAAAATTGAAAGTGTACAAGCTGCATAGACACTCCCATTTGTATACTAGTGAAAATTTGTTGGATTTTCCTGGGAGACATTTTAAAATCGAATCCATCTTACCTTATAACAAAAAGCAATTTAAGCGTATTGTCAACATTGAAAAGGCCAACATCACAACTCGTAATTTTCCTGATAGCGTGGAACAAGTGCGAAAAAAATTATCGCTTAAGGATGGTGGCAAGGATTATTTGTTTTGCACGACCACCTCAAGCGATAGAAAGGTTGTTATAGTGTGTTCCAAAGTAGATTAAAGTTCTATCGGTTCAGCATCCAATAGGTTGTTGTCTTCATCGATGACAAGTTGCAACTCATTGCAATTGTTCATATCGAATACAACCTTTATGTCCGATATCCCAGAGATGTCACAGTCAAAAGAAAACAAAACCTCTCCAGCTGCAAACGACTTCATATCCGTGATGCTGCCTGGGGCTACGTCCAAATCTTGATTCAATACTCCGTTGTTGTCTCCACCATATATACTCAATGTGAAAGGAACTGTACCGTTATTTGTAAATTGATACTGAGGATCGGCACCCGAGCAAGTAAGGACATTTGCAGTTTCTTGATTGAAATCCTGGTAGTTTTCCTTAGCATCGATTGTTTCAACAGTACAACTTGACATCAAGGATACTAAGGCAATTGCAGAAATTTTAAGTAGTGGTTTCATCAATAGTTTTTTTGTTTGGATTGCAAAAGTACGTCGCTTATACACAATCCATTCGACACAACCTATTAAATGTATTTTAATTTCGATGAAAGACACATAATTATGATGAAGATCAAATTTAATCGATTAAGCGTATTTAATTAATGTTTTTTGCTTTTTTAACGATAGATTTTAGCTTCTCTTTCCGCTGTTCTTTTTCCTTTTTGAGCTTGTTTTTCTTTTTAGACATCAATTTGGAATGTTTTGCTTTGTTCTTTGTATTTTTTTCTTGCCCCTTTTTTGCCATTGAATCTTATTTTTTTTACAAATTTACAAATCTTATGCTTCAATGAATTTCCCAACATAGCGTGGAATACTACCGCTTTCTTATAAAAACTCCAATTTCATTTCTGAAAACCCCATAGAATATATAGATTATCTTAATTAATTATGAATACCTCAGTAAATGTTCTATTTTTTTTGGAAATACATATTTTTATGATACTTTTATGAATTAATTAATTAATTTTCAAGAACTAATGAATAAAAAAACTACTTACAAGATTCATAAATTATTGTTTATGATAGCCTTTTTAATGTGTTTTCTCTCCTCTTATTCTCAGGAAAAATGTGGTATGGTAGAACATATGAACGAACGAATGAAAGATCCTGAATACGCAAGGCAGTACAAAATCACCCAAGCCAAGTTCAGGGATCAACTGGCAAAGAATCTTCAAAACAAAACAAGCTCTAAAAGGATGGAAACTATTATCATTCCTGTAGCTGTTCACTATCCAGAGGCTCAAGAATCCGACAGGGCATGTCTGGAAGCATTGGCTCAAAATCAAATTGACATCCTAAATGAGGATTATACTGGTACAAATGCGGACATATCGGATTGGGCAGCAGCAGCATCATATTATCCAAACACCAATACGGGTGCTGCCAACGTGCTTTTTTGCCTTGCTACGATGAATCATCCTACTGGAATAGACCCAGAAATGGTAGAAGGAGGACCAGCTGTTACCATTGGCTACAATTTTGGCAATGGAACATCGACTGATTCCGCATGGGGTGGTTATATGAACTTCCTTGTCAAGGACATAGGTGCTGGTCTATTGGGATTCTCACCTTTGGGAGGGAGTATCACGCAAGGAGATTCCGTAACACAAAATCTGGGAGCCTTTGGTTCTGGCGCAGGTTGTCCTGGTTCAGGTATTGTACCTGGAGCCCCATATCACTTGGGAAGAACAGTGACACATGAATTGGGACACTTTTACAATTTAGAGCATACTTTTTCTGGCTCTTGTTCTACTGACGACGGGATTGCTGATACGCCAAACCAAAACCAATCGTCCGGTGGATGTCCTACGCCAGGATCTGTTCCTGCTTGTGAAAGTGGAGAGCAGGCTCTTTACACTAGCTATATGGATTATACGAACGATGCATGTATGATTATGTTCAGTGAAGGACAAATTACAGTTGCAGAAGCTTTTATCATGACATTGGAATCTCAATTCAAACCAAATGTGGTAGCATGCTCGGTTGCACCAGACTTCATAATGGCAGCAACCAACGATTCTTCAAGTATTTGTCTACCCACAAATGATGTGGTTTACAATTTGACCTATGCGGCCACTGGAGGCAATACGGATACGACCACTTTCTCTGCTACAGGTATGCCAGCAGGAGCAACAGCAACATTTAGCCCGACATCATTGAATGCAGATGGCAACTTTACATTGACGGTAAGCAACTTGTCGGGAGCTACTACTGGAAATTATACCATTACCGTTACCGGTACTGGAGTTGTCACAAATACGATAGATGTGAATTTGGCAATCGAAAGTGGTATTCCAACAATGCCTGGATTGACAAGTCCTGCAGATGGACTAACTGATACTGCCCTGTCAGTAGATTTGGTTTGGGGTACAGTGACCGATGCTGCTACTTACACGGTTCAAACAGCTACAGATGCTGGATTTACAGCCAATCTAACATCGGATGTCGTTACTTCAACTACATTTACGACACCATTGTTGAATGCTTCCACTCAATATTTCTGGAGAGTGAAATCCACAAATAGTTGTGGCGAGTCCTCTTATTCCGAAGCTCGTAACTTTACTACGGCAGCTCTGACTTGTACTACGGAGAATTCTACTGAAAACAACATAACGATTCCTGGTTCAGGATCGGATCCACACGTTGTTACGTCTACCATTAATGTTGGAACCGACATGACCATATCCGATGTTAACGTTACCATAAACGTAGATCATGATTGGGCTGGAGACATGGAATTGAAATTAACTTCTCCGAATGGCACTGAAGTTATCGTATTGGCTAATAGCAAATGTGATGATGGTACAGACGACATTGCCGTAACATACGACGATCAAGCATCTGGACCAGTGGTGTGTAGTACGTCTCCTCCAGCAGTAGGTGGCACGATACAACCAGAAAATCCATTATCTGCCTTCAACGGTGAAAGTTCCCTAGGAGACTGGGTATTGACTGCCACTGATGGTTACCCATCTGCAGATGGTGGTACATTCGAAAACTACTCCATCGAAATTTGTGGTACTTCTTCATTGAGTGTGAATGAGCACGGCTTGACTAGTTCTCTATCAATTTGGCCAAATCCTTCAAACGGAGAAATAAATCTTTCGTTCAATGCCAAAAACAATCAAAACGTCAATATAGAACTTTATGATCTTAGAGGTCGTTTAATCAACAAACAGTCTTTTGATAACACTGGTGCTGTATTTAATAGAAACATACAGTTCGGTGAATTGGAAACTGCCATTTATATCTTAAGTATAGAAAATGCTGGTGAGATTGTCAACAAGCGTATTGTTATTGAATAATAAATTATAAACATAGGTAAACATCTCCAAAACAGATCGAGGTATTTACTATATAACAAATAAAAAAGAGCCCAAACCCAAGGGCTCTTTTTTTATATGGTTAAGTCAGCTGTAGTCTCATAAAAAAATTACAAACAACCAAACTCATTCATTCCATTCGAATATTTTCGATATGGCCATAAACAAAATTAAATCTCTCCATTTTCTTCAAATCTTTAACACTTATAGAATCACAAATTCGAGTGCACAGTTCTTCACGAAATATTTAAGCATAAAAGCTATCGACAAGTATTAACTCTCAAAAGGAAATTGATTGAGATAGCTCATTACTTTTAGCTAGTTCAAATTTAAATAAAACCAATCATTGATCTTTCAGCAGATAGGTTCTGTAGAGTATTCAAATA
>JAHDHI010000044.1 GCA_020631395.1 Bizionia sp. | reverse complement strand
ATTAATAGAGGAAATGAAGGAGGATGGAGCAAGGGTAGAGGTGAAAGAGGATGGAGACGAGACAAAGATCAAGATGGAAACCGAAGACAAAGAAGTCAAAATAAAGAAGGAAGATGGGGAGAGTAAGATAAAAGTTGAAAAAGAAGACTAACATCTTTTTTAAACTTACAATTGAAAAGTGTCATTTGAGCAATCAAATGACACTTTTTTGTTTGTGACCATTGGGGAGAAAAAGAATTATATAACAGTTTCGAATAATTGTGTAACGCAAAAAGTTGCTTTTGGTTGCATCTTTGTAAAGCGCTTAATTTATTATTGTTAAGCAGCTTAAAAGACAATCCGCTAATATTAAAAGACCCACACTCATACACATGAAGACATTGAAAATTAACATCAGTAACATCGAATCCACCTTTAATAGCTTGAAAAATGAATGCAAAGGCCATTTGAAGAGAAATGGGTCCGAAATGAAAATGGTAATGGACAATGACATTGGTAATGGGGAGGTTACAGGGTTTACTTTCAACAACAACATATTGTATCTTACGTATGGCATTAAATTTTCTGAAGACACAACTATGATATTCGATGACAACATCAATGAACAATCATTGAATTATTGTTATTGTTCGAGTGGGGAAATGCGACATAGTTTTGGGGAAACGGGAAAAATGCTAAGTTTTTCAGAAATGCAAACAGGAATATTTTCGAATTCCATGGATAAGCCAAACCTTTTGTATTTTCAAAAAAATCAATATCAAAAATTCACACTGATTAGCTTTGTTGCCAACAAGACAACGTTAAAAAATACAGATGAGTATACTTGGCAATTGATGCAATTGTTCAAAGCCAAGGAAAAATCAGGAAGGTTTGCCTATGCGAGTTCATACAATGTGAAAATTCAAGAAACATTGAATCAAATCGATTTACTTTCGGGAAAAAACATAGCCGATGCCTTGCTAAAAAAAGGAATGTTACAAGTATCCCTAGCAATGATTGTAAACCAATATTTCGAAGATATGGAGAAACAACAAGAGGGTGGGCATACTTTGAGTCAAGGTGAAATGGAAAGCATCAAGGAGATCAGCGAATTCATAAGAAATTATCCAGACCAGCAATTCGATTTAAACTACCTGAGTAAGAAAACGGGGTTGACACCAGCCAAATTGCAACAAGGATTCAAAGACTTGTTTGGGAGAACGGTATCCAACTTCATTAAAAACGTAAGAGTGGAATTGGCCGAAAAACTTATAAAGACAACAGATTTGAACATTTCACAAATAGTCTATACCATAGGATTGAGCAGTAGAAGTTATTTCTCAAAGATTTTCAAGGAAAAATACAAATGCAGTCCTAGGGAATATCAAAACAATAGAGTACATATGGAAGTTCTTGCAAAATAAAAACTTCAAAACCATACTTCATCATATAGGGGTTGGATGGTTATGTCTAGTCTAGGGAATGCTCTATAGCACACCCGTCCTCAAAACCTGAATAGAAAAACACAAGCCCAGAAAAAAAGCACAGCCAATTTAAATTGGCTGTGCTTAAAAAAAAGGGGTTCATTCACCATCCATTGTCGATGGTTGTTTTTTGTGGTTTTACTTACTTTGCTCACTTCTTCTTCTCAGCAGTAAATAAGGCTAATACCTTTATTAGGTAACACAGATTTAGGGCATCCATCTTTGAACGATATGAGGATTAATGCCAAATGCTGAAGAAATCAATGGACATGTATTAGTTTGGAGAAAGTTTCTCCTTTCACGATATATATTCCATTAGACGAGCTAAAAGAGAAATAACCTTTGGCGTCTGTTATTTTTTGTGTAGTTATTCTTCTTCCTGTCAAATCAAAGACCTCCATACTTTGTGGATGGTTGAGAAGTTGGGTGAAATCGTAATGTATGCTACTGTCATTGAAGTATAGCTTTACTTCATCGTCACCTTGATCTTGTGAGTCCACAGATAATGTATCGCATAGGTTAGCCTCTGTACATTGTATGTCATTTTCATCCGCAATGTTGTTTAACAAACTATATTGATGGGTTGGGTGCAAATCGGTAGTCAATTCCCAAATAATGATACCTTGATGTCCGTAATCGTATACAAACTTCATCTTTTCCCTTATTCTCATAGGAGTTTCATAATATAGAATTTCGCCACCCTGATCGGTATGTCCGTTAAAGTCCCCAGGAGACAACGGGTCGTAGGAAATAGGAGCGTCAGGATATTTGGCTACGATATCCGCATATTTTTCAAACTCATAGCCATTGCCACCATTGGGTTTTGGTGTGGAAAAATCATAACCATAAAACGGGGCTCCTATGCAGAGCTTGTTTCTTTCTATGTCGAAACCACCATCATGATTCCACACAGGCGTTGCGATACCCATCCAATACTCTAAAATTTCCTCTGCCGAATAAATAGGATTGTCTGCTGTTTGAGAAGGATAGGAATTCAAAGGTAGTTTGCGCAATGCACCATGAGGACCAAAAGGCGTTTCATCCCAAGAACCAGTAAGGTCATATGTAAAAATACCTATCCAATCCAAATATTCTGCCATGGCTTCGTCATAGTTGTTTCCATACCAACCTGTACCGAAAACTACTGAAGACAATATGATGTCGGGTTTCAATTCTTTGATTTTTCTAGCCAAATTGGTAATGCCTATGCCCGCAACGTGAGGGCCATCATCTGGAGCTCCAAAATTACTTCCTCTGATTCGACCACCTTCATCGACAGTCTTGTTTATGCTATTGTCTATCCACCAGCATTCCATGTCCAGATCGATGCCATCGATACCTCTGGATTCAACATAATCCACCATTAACTGTGCAATCTCCGTTATCTTTTGGTCATCATTGTAGTAACGGGTCATCAGCCATAGAAAACCATAATCTATGGCGCCTCCAACAGCGACCATAACTTTGGTATCGGCTGCATGGGAAGTGCTCAATAGGTTGGTTGTACTGTGAGTTAGCAAAGAATCGACCGCAGTCACTGATTTTTCCGAAAATACGATGTCCGTTACAAAATCGTCGCTGGTATAGTCCATGTTGTCATAGACGTCACCAACGTCCACAGCTTTGAAATCCAAAAAGGAAACGATGACGTGGGACAACTTGGACGGATCATAATCTGCAAAATCATAGGAAGATTGCCAAGTAGGCATATATCCGATCACTTTTCGCTTTTCTGGAAATGCTTGGCCAAGTACTCCTGAGGCATCGCCACAAGGACCAAGGTTGTTCCACGCTTCACCTGGAGGTGGAGTGTCCACCCAATATTTCGCTTCATAGTTGACAGAGTCTGAAGACACTTGTGCGCCCTGGGTGAATGGGGCATTCGCTTGATCGTATGCATCGAAGCAATCTGGAAAGGTGTATTGCCCATAGCTGGCAATGCTAGTTATCATAGCCAATAAAATAGCTATACGAGTAGAATTTCTCATGATTTACTAATGTTTTTGTTTAAGGGTTCAATTGAAATAAATAGACATAAAGCTATCTATAATATGGTATTTTAAAAAATTAATTAGCTGAATGACATTTATTTGTCGATTTTTAGAAGACAAACAAGGATGAGATGGTCTCTTTCTTGTTGAGTTTTGGATAAACTAAGTAGGAAAAAGCTTCAAAATTTGATTTTTTTGACAGAATAGTATAAAAGCACTGCTTATACGAGCAAGCAGTGCTTTTAAAGGGGTTCAAGTTAATCCAAGTTTTAAATGTTACCTTTTTATTATTTTTTCAGTTTTAAGTACTTCATTGTTTTCTCCATAAAGTTTAAGGAAGTAAACTCCTATGGACGAAATGGATGGAGAAATGGTATAATCGTTTTGGTTGCTGCCATTCAATGTTTCTTGATAAACCAAAGCTCCTTTTATGTCAAAAATCTTTACAGACCTAAGTTTGCTGAAGGTGTTTGAAAGTTTTATGTTCAAGTCTGTGGTGAAAGGGTTTGGATATATTGCAGCACCTTCAGTTGGAGAAACCTCCCCTATGCCGAGACTTGGATCTGCGAAAACCTCATTGATCTTGTTTACCAAAGGAGAGCCTACATTGGACCATTTTTTCAATTTTGGACCATAGGAAGTAGCAGTGCCGCTAATTTCCAAATCACCGTATACAGTCCATATTATGGTTCCTGCAAGTTCGTTTTCGTTTATGAAATGTGCCTTTGCACATAAGGATTCCTCATCGTCATAGCTCAAGAAGTAGTTGCCATTTGTAAGGTAAGGTACTTTGGCTTCATCATCCCATTCTCTAGTCCATCCACTGTTTGCGGACAAGGCTTCTTGCTTTATGAAAAAATGATTTGGTGTCCCATCGTACACATTCAATGGCCAGTTGGTAAAATCTGCAGCAGACATTATAGGGCCATCAGGTTGAACGGTCACCGAAGTTTTTACGGTCGGAGCATTTAGATCGGCAGCGCCATCTGTAACTACTCCTCTACCATAGAAAGGAGCTCCCATGCAAATTTTGTTTTTTGGTACACCAAGTTCGACAAGCTTGTTCAGTGTAGACTCCCAGCTGAAATTTGAGACTTCTGCACCTGTGTATGGGTGTAAAGGGGAGTTGTGTCCTGCTATGTTGGACCAACCTCCATTGTAGTCGTAGGTCATCATGTTGAAGTAATCCATGTTCGTTGCCAGTCCAGACCAATTGAAATCTTGAAGTTTTGCAGGATCTGCAGCCATAGCAGCAGTTATCAATTTATCTGGGCCGATTGCAGTTCTTATGTCTTGGACAAGGGCTTCGAAATTGGCATAATCTGCTTGTGTTCCTGTAAAGTTCATTCCAGAGAAAGGTCCTGGGTATTCCCAGTCCAAATCGATTCCATCAAAACCAACGGCTATCAGTTTTTGGCAATCTTCAATGAATCTTGCCTTTTTCACAGGGTCTGCAGCCATTTCATAAAAGTGCTTGCACATACTCCAGCCTCCAATGGAAGCCATGACCAAGACACCTTCTTGGTGTGCCAAATCCAAAAGGCCAGGCGCCCCATTTTCCAGATGCAATGGTATTGGCAGGTTTCCGCTTAGACCCCAAGTGGGTTGAGTCCAAGTGTTGCCTTCCAGTTCGACTTCAAAGCCTTGTGCTTCAGCTCGTTGTTTTGCTTCCGCATTGACATATTGAATAGGGTCTATTTGCCCAAACAAGATGTGCATGTCCCAGCTACTATATATGTCCGTATGAAAGATGTCGGCAGGTTCTTGTTCTACTCCATCTTGATAGATTTGTTGGTTTCTATGGTCGCCACTATGTAATGATCCATCGTTGGCTACCCCAAAAAAGGAATAGTTCAGGATGGTATATTTGGAATAGTCGATGTTTAAGTGGGTTAATGCACCTGGGCCAGGTACTCCTGCACTAGTGGTTTTCCAAGCATCCCAATTGGTTATGTAGCCAATCACTTGTTTTTGATGATCGGAAGTGGTAGCATTTCCTCCTGTGTTTACTTGTGCATAAGTTATGCTTGTCACAGATAGCAGGATTAAAAGTAGGGATGTTTTCAAGTCAAGAATTTGAAAACACCAAGTTTTGAGGGGGTCGTAATTTTTTTTCATGGTTTAATTAAATTGTTAAAAAAAGTTAATGAATTAACATTCAGTTGTTTCTGGGTGGAAAGTAAAGATAACCTTGAGTTTTGTGAAATTAATTAGCTGAATGACATTGAATTGTAGCTTTTCGGAAGGGAAATAAGGATAAAATGCAAATCTTAACATTTTGATTGTTATTTGTTTAAAATATGGTAACACGAATGCTATTGAAAATCAATAAGAGCTTTATGAAAAAAATGCTTTTTGATGCTGTACATCTAAAAGCCAAAGGAGAATTGAAAAAATGTGGTGTTTTATATTTGTTGATTGTCCTTGGAATGCAATGATGTACCCCGTAGATGATGCAAAACGATGAATATTGTTGTCTTTTTTTTGTTTTTTAATGTATATTTGAGTCACCCTAAAAATCAGACTTACAATGTTGGAAGAACTTTGGTTTAACATACAATATGGTATCAATCATGTATTGGACATAAACGCTTACGATCACGTTTTGTTTTTAATAGTATTAACGGTGCCTTATCTGTTCAAGGATTGGAAACGTGTCTTTTTGTTGGTTACCGTTTTTACGGTAGGGCACACGCTGTCTCTAATTTTAGCGACCTACGGAGCGATAAGAATTTCTGCGAACATCATCGAGTTCTTAATCCCTGTCACCATATTCATAGTGGCAATCTTCAATGTCTTTACGGCTGGGAAAGGCGCGCAAAAAGAGAAAATAGGAGTTTTGTTTTTTTCCACGTTGTTCTTTGGTTTGGTGCATGGTTTGGGCTTTGCAAGAGAATTGACCATGCTGGTTGGCAAAGGAGACAATAAACTAGTTACGCTTTTGGAATTTGCTCTCGGGATAGAGATTGCGCAAGTGATTATCGTGTTCATAGTACTGTTCTTGGGATATTTGACCCAAACTGTTTTCAGGTTCTCCAAAAGGGATTGGGTAATGGTCGTCTCTGCCATTGTTGTCGGATTGGTGATTCCCATGCTATTGAATAGAAACATCTTTTAAAAGGTTCGGCTAAATCCTTTGTTGCTGTTTTGACGCCAATTGCATAAAGTTTTCATAAATCTTCTTTTTTGCATTGTAATTAAAATACTAACCGCTTATCTTCGTTGTATTAGTTTGTTATGATAGTATTTCGTTTTTGCAAATGGAATAATCAGCTTGAGAAGGATATGTATGGGTAGTTTGACCTAGACCCATTTCTACCATTCTTCTAGACGAGCAAAAACAGTTTTATAAAAATCAATGCCAAAACATAAACAACATAAATACGACAAAGCGTATTTGAGAATTGCAGAAGAATGGGGAAAGCTCTCCTTTTGCAAAAGAAAGCAGGTAGGAGCACTCATAGTTAAGGATAGAATGATAATTTCCGATGGATTCAATGGAACCCCCACGGGGTTTGAAAATTTTTGCGAAGACGACGAAGGGTACACGAAATGGTATGTTTTGCACGCCGAAGCCAATGCCATCTTAAAAGTAGCTTCATCCACGCAATCCTGCAAAGGGGCAACATTGTACATTACGATGTCTCCTTGCAAGGAGTGTAGCAAGTTGATACATCAATCGGGAATAGTGAGAGTGGTTTACAAAGATGGCTATAAAGACGATTCCGGTCTTGCGTTTTTAGAAAAGGCAGGGATTAAATTACACCAAATTGAAGATTTGAAAGCCTAATGAATACATATAAGAAATATTTGCCTTTAATTATTGGAACAGCTGTTGCTGTCGGTATTTTTATTGGAGGAAAATTAAACTTCAAAGATGGTTCGGATCGATTGTTTACGTCAAACAGTAAAAAAGACAAGTTAAATAGACTCATAGATTATATAGACTATGAATATGTCGACGAGATAAATACGGATAGCATCGTCGATGTTACCGTAAATGGAATCTTGGAGAATTTGGATCCACATTCCGTATACATCCCGAAGGAGGACATGGAACGTGTTGCGGAAAACATGAAAGGGGATTTCGTAGGCATAGGCATCAGCTTTTACCCATACAGGGATTCCATAGCCGTAATTAGGGCGATAGAAGGTGGGCCTAGCGCAAAAGCAGGAATAAGAGGTGGAGATCGCATCGTCTTTGCCAATGGCGATTCATTGTATGGCAGAGATTTGTCCAATGGGGATCTGGTTAAAAGACTGAAGGGACCAATAGATACGGATGTGCTTTTAGAAGTATATAGAAAAGGAGAGTCCGAGTTGCTAAAGTTCAAAGTAAAACGGGATCACATCCCAATTAAGAGTGTCGATGCCTCATATATGTTGACGGAAACTTTGGGATACATTAAAATAAATAGATTTGCAGAATCCACATATAAGGAATTCAAACGGGAACTGAAGAAGTTGAAGAGGCAGGGGGCAATAGAACTTGCATTGGACTTAAGGGACAACCCTGGAGGGTTTTTAGGAATTGCAGAGCAGATAGTGGACGAATTCTTGGAAGATGACAAACTTATTCTATTTACCAAGAACAAAAGAGGGAAGATTGAAAAAAGCTTTGCAACGAAACGAGGTGATTTTGAAGATGGTCATATCTATGTCATGATCGATGAAAACTCCGCATCAGCAAGTGAGATAGTTGCAGGAGCCTTGCAGGACAACGACAAGGGAACCATCGTAGGAAGGCGTTCGTATGGAAAGGGATTGGTACAGCGTGAAATGCAATTGGGAGACGGAAGCGCGGTACGTTTGACGGTGTCAAGGTATTACACGCCAACGGGACGTTCCATACAACGTTCGTACGAAAAAGGGAATAGAGATTATTTTGATGACTACTATTCTAGATTGGATAGTGGAGAGCTCTTGGATCCAGAAAAAATTGAAGTTGCAGATTCATTGAAATTCACGACTCCGAAAGGAAAGGTGGTCTACGGAGGAGGAGGAATCATTCCAGATGTGTTCGTGGCGTTGGATACGAACATGCAAAATGAGACCATTACTTTTTTGCAACGCCGAGGTTATATCAACTATTTTGCCTTTGAGGAATTGGAAAAGTATAGGGGAACGCTCGAAAACATTTCTCGTGAGGATTTCATATCCAATTACGAAGTCGATGACCAGGTGGTCGTGGACTTTGAGGAATATTTAAAAATAAAACGAAGAACAAACATTGTATTCGTTGCCTACAAAAAAGAAGTGAAACAATACATAAAGGCAGCACTTGCAGATCAATTGTATGGAAATGGTGCATTTGAAGAGGTTGTCAATCAAAAAGATGTAATGATAGAAGAAGTTATTGCGTTGAGCAAAGGAGAATGAGCTCCTTTAAACCTTATCGTGCACTTTGGTGTGTTTGCCTTCGTTCCAAAGTGTTAAAATGTCTGTAGCTACTTGAGCACCACTGCCGGCTGCAATGGAGAATTGACTTCTCCAACCTGCCAAAGTTCCAGCAACATAAAGTCCTTTTTCAATTAAATGATTGTCGTTTCTAAGCCAAATTCGCTCTTTTCTTGCGGCAGCTCTCGGGTGAGGTTCCATATGTTTCTCCAGCCCTTTTATTTTCATTAAATTTGTGTAGCCAACAGCAACTACGATGTGTTTGGCCGTGTGGCTGTTTTTATTTGTCGTTACCATAAAGCCTTCGGCTTGCCTGGAAATTTCAATAACCTTTTCCTTTTCAATCTGTCTTACATCAGGATACAATTGTGCTAGTTGTTTCTTTCCTTCAGTTAGAATGTCCTTCCCCAACGTGCCGGGAGTTAGTCCCAAAGCATTGTTTAGCATGGCGTTTTGCAGATGAGATGCTTTTTGATGGGTAATTATGGCTATGGTTTTATCTTTTGCAAAAGGCTTGCTCAAACCAGACCCTAAAACAAGAGCGCATGACAAACCTGCTGCACCGCCACCAATTATTAAAGTGTCCAACATTACTTCTTGGATTGTTTTTCTATCTTTTTGGAAATGCGCAGAATTTGCAATAATACAATGGCGCAAAGTGCAGCAAAAATTGTGATTAAAGCAACGGTATTGTCTCCTTCCAAAGGCGTGTTCCAGTTAATTCTCGTCACATTGTAAATAATCAAACCAGTGGCGACAATGCTAAATATGTATGTGAATATTTTCATCTATATGTGATTTTTTGTTTAAGCCAACAACGCTTTAATGTTATGGGCAAATAGTTTTACGGCAATGGCCAATAAGATCACTCCAAATACCTTACGGATGATTTTAATGCCATTTGGCCCAATAAAACGTTCGATGCGTTTTGAGGTTTTAAGTACGATATATATAAATATAACATTTAATATGACAGCTATGATAATGTTCTCTATTCTAAACTCCGCACGCAAGGAAAGCAAGGTTGTCAAGCTTCCAGGTCCAGCAATCAAAGGAAAAGCCAACGGAAAGACAGAAGCCGTAATTGGGCTACCCTCATCGTCATCCTTGTAAAGGGTGATTCCCAAAATCATTTCCAAAGCAATAAAGAAGAGAATAAAAGCACCAGCAACGGCAAAGGAGTTGACATCTATGCCAATGAGCGACAATAAACTCTGACCAAGAAACAAGAAGACGATCATAATAATACCAGCTATTATGGAGGCTTTTTCGCTTTGAATGTGTCCAACCTTTTTACGCAAGTCTATAATGATTGGAATGTTTCCAATAATGTCTATCACAGCAAAAAGAACCATGAACGCGGTAAGTATCTCTTTAAAATTAAGTAGCATAGTTTCGTACTTTTAAAAGTTTTGACAAAAATAGTGCTTTCGCATTTATATGGCGCATTAAACCAATGTGAACTTTAAGTGTTTTTTAAGATGCTACTTTTCTGTCAATAAGCTTTATATTTGTAGTGTCTTTTAGAATTAGTATTTATGTTTCAGATAGGGAAAACGATAGTTTCAGAAGAAATTATAGAAAACGATTTCGTGTGTAATCTTTCAGCTTGCAAAGGGGCTTGTTGCATAGATGGTGATGCAGGAGCACCATTGACGGAAGAAGAAGCTCAAATATTGCAGAATGTCTATCCCAAGGTAAAGCCCTTTTTGCGTCAAGAGGGGATAGATGCAATAGAATCCCAAGGAACATACATAAAGAGTGATTTTGGAGAATTGGAAACACCATTGATAAATGGAGCGGATTGTGCCTATGTTATATTCGATGAGAAGAAAACGGCCCTTTGTGGAATAGAAGAAGCCTATAATCAAGGGCACGTTACTTGGAAAAAACCGATATCTTGCCATCTGTACCCGATACGAGTAAAGGAATACAGTGAATTCTCCGCGATAAATTACAATAGATGGAACATATGTGACGATGCTTGTTCCTTGGGGAAAGAATTGCAGGTCCCAATCTATAAATTCGTAAAGGAAGCACTCATTAGAAAATTTGGAGAGGATTGGTATGGAGAACTTGAAAAAGTAGCAACGGAAAAGTTTAATAGATAATCCCCTTTTTTAGAAAAAAACTTCTGTGAAATCGTAAATCCATAAATGTCTATATTTTGGACTAACTGTATGATTTCTTTTTAGTTGCATTTGAAACCCCTTGTCATCAGAGCGTTCCTAGCTTTGATGAAAATCAAAATTCATTTATTTGAGAATTGTCAAAAAATAATTATCAAAAAAACAAAAACACTTCGAACCTCAATAAAACATGCTAGTAGCATCACATTTCAACATGTGGTGTTAAAAACTTTGTAAAGTTTTAGGCTTATCCCCCTTTCACAATTAGATGTAATTTTCAATCTTTGTTAGTCTCAAACAGAGTGTAAATTTCACATTAAAATCCTTACAAAAAACAAAGTAAAAATATGTCTCAAAACGTCGAACCAATATTACAAGAAAATAAAGATAGATTTGTGATATTTCCTATCCAACACCATGATATTTGGGAGTGGTATAAGAAGTCTGAAGCAAGTTTTTGGACGGCAGAAGAGATTGATTTGCATCAAGATCTTACCGATTGGAAAGATAAGTTGACCGATGATGAACGCTATTTCATAAAACACATCTTGGCATTTTTTGCAGCCAGTGATGGGATTGTAAATGAAAACTTGGCTGAAAACTTCGTGAACGAAGTACAATATAGTGAGGCAAAGTTCTTTTATGGATTTCAAATAATGATGGAGAACATTCACAGTGAAACGTATTCGTTGTTGATAGATACCTACGTTAAAGATGAAAAGGAAAAAAACAACCTGTTCAATGCCATAGACACCTTTCCTGCTATCAAGAAAAAAGCAGATTGGGCTCTCAAATGGATAGAATCTCCAAGTTTTGCCGAGCGCTTGATTGCGTTTGCAGCAGTAGAAGGCATTTTCTTCTCTGGAGCATTTTGTTCCATTTTCTGGTTGAAGAAACGTGGTTTGATGCCAGGTCTTACTTTTTCAAACGAATTGATATCCAGGGATGAAGGAGTGCATTGTGATTTTGCTGTGCATTTGCATGAGACACACTTGGTGAACAAGGTGCCAAAAGAAAGAATAAGGGAAATTATTGTTGATGCCCTAAACATAGAAAGAGAATTTATCACAGAATCCCTGCCTGCAAGTTTAATTGGTATGAATGCCAAATTGATGGAGCAGTACTTGGAATTTGTAACCGATAGGCTTTTAGGAGAACTAGGTTGTGAAAAAGAATACAATACAGCCAATCCTTTCGACTTTATGGATATGATTTCACTTCAAGGAAAAACAAATTTTTTCGAGAAGCGAGTATCGGAATATCAAAAGGCAGGAGTGCTAAATAAAGAAGAAGAAGACGATAAATTCAGTTTTGATGCTGATTTTTAGACAGTGTCGTGCAAATCCTATTTTGAAAATAGGAATCTAATAAAAACCATATAAAAATAGAACTAATAGTTTCTGTGAAATCTAAATGTGCTAGATAGAAACAAATTAGTACGATTATAATTAATTCATTGACCGAAAATGTAATTTGCTTTTGAGTAGCACGTTATAAATTTGGAATAACCAACTAACCTTTTTTCTGAATGGGTGATTCAGAAAAAATATAAAAAAAGTGTAAAGTATGTTTGTAATAAAAAGAGACGGAAGAAAAGAACAAATAATGTTCGACAAGATTACTGCCAGAATTCGTAAACTATGCTATAGCTTGAATGAGCTTGTAGACCCTTTAAAGGTGGCAATGCGGGTAATAGAGGGTTTGTACGACGGGGTGACAACTAGCGAACTGGACAATCTGGCTGCAGAAGTGGCAGCGACAATGACGACCGCACACCCAGATTATGCAAGATTGGCTGCACGAATTTCCGTTTCCAACCTACACAAGAACACAAAGAAGACTTTTAGCGAGGTCATGCATGACCTGTATACATACATCAACCCTAGAACGGGAAAGGATGCGCCGCTTTTGTCCGATGAGGTGTATAAGGTAATCATGGACAACAAGGAAAAGTTGGATTCTACCATCATATACAATAGAGACTTTGGCTATGACTATTTTGGATTCAAGACATTGGAGCGTTCATATCTCTTAAAACTGAATGGCAAAATAGCAGAGAGACCACAGCATATGTTAATGCGTGTTTCGATTGGAATACATTTAAACGATTTGGATGCTGCGATTGAGACTTACGAGCTAATGTCTAAAAAGTACTTTACACACGCAACACCAACTTTGTTCAATTCGGGTACGCCAAAGCCACAGATGTCTTCATGTTTCCTATTGACGATGAAAGAAGATAGCATCGATGGCATATACGATACCTTGAAACAAACAGCAAGAATTTCACAATCTGCAGGTGGCATAGGATTGTCTATCCACAACATACGTGCTACGGGAAGTTACATAGCTGGAACGAATGGCACAAGTAATGGTATCGTGCCAATGCTGCAAGTATTTAACGATACAGCACGTTATGTAGATCAAGGAGGAGGAAAGCGAAAAGGAAGCTTTGCAATGTACATAGAACCATGGCATGCGGATATTTTCGATTTCTTGGATCTTAAGAAAAACCATGGAAAAGAAGAAATGCGTGCACGTGATTTATTTTATGCGATGTGGATGCCGGACTTGTTCATGAAACGAGTAGAAGAAAACGAAGAATGGACATTGATGTGTCCAAACGAATGCCCTGGATTGTGTGATGTGCATAGTGAGGAGTTTGAAACTCTGTATGCACGTTACGAAGCAGAAGGCAAAGGGCGCAAGACAATAAAGGCTCGTGATCTTTGGGAAAAGATATTGGAATCTCAAATTGAGACTGGAACACCATATATGTTGTACAAAGATGCAGCTAATCGCAAATCCAACCAGAAAAACTTAGGAACGATCCGTTCATCCAACCTATGTACGGAAATTATGGAGTATACTTCTCCAGATGAAGTTGCCGTATGTAATTTGGCATCGATTGCATTACCAATGTTCGTTAAAAATGGAGCGTTTGACCATAAGGAATTGTTTAGGATAACAAAACGAGTAACCAAGAACTTAAACCGAGTAATAGATAGAAATTACTATCCGGTAAAAGAAGCCGAAAATTCCAACTTCCGTCACAGACCAGTAGGTCTAGGAGTACAAGGGCTGGCAGATGCATTCATAAAACTACGTTTGCCTTTTACGAGCGAGGAGGCGAAAAAGTTGAACAAGGACATTTTTGAAACGTTGTACTTTGCAGCTGTTACTGCTTCCATGGAGGAAGCGAAAGCAGATGGGCCGTATGAAACGTATGAAGGATCTCCAATAAGCAAAGGTGAATTCCAATACAATCTTTGGGGAATAAAGGATGATGAGTTGAGTGGGCTTTGGGATTGGAAGAAGTTACGCAAGCAAGTGCTTAAACACGGTGTGCGAAACTCATTGTTGGTAGCACCGATGCCAACAGCTTCAACATCTCAAATCCTAGGAAACAATGAATGTTTCGAACCATATACATCAAACATCTACACACGTCGTGTATTGTCTGGGGAGTTTATCGTAGTAAATAAACACCTGTTGGAAGATTTGGTGGAGCTAGGACTTTGGAATGACAATCTAAAAAATGAAATTATGAGAGCCAATGGCTCTGTTCAAGGAGTCGAAGAAATTCCTCAAGACATCAAGGATCTATACAAGACCGTTTGGGAATTGAGTATGAAAGACATTATAGACATGTCTCGCCAACGTGGTTATTTCATAGATCAGTCACAATCATTGAATCTATTCTTGGAAGGGGCGACAATGGCCAAATTAACATCAATGCACTTTTATGCATGGAAGAGTGGCTTGAAAACGGGAATGTACTATTTAAGAACCAAAAGTGCAGTCGATGCGATCAAGTTCACCGTTGAGAAAGCCAAGAAGTCAGAGCCGATAGAACAGCCCGTAAAGGTTACAGAAGCCGTTGTTTCGCAAAAACAACAAAAAGCAGCCAATACAGCAGCCAAATTTGCAAAGGAGACTGCAGAGGCAGAACCAATGACTGCCGATGAAATGAAAGCACTCATTGCACAAGCAAAAGAATCTGAAGGAGACGATTGCCTAATGTGTGGTTCGTAATCTGCATATTTACAAATAAATTAAGTGTTATGAAAAAGCATCCTCAATAAAGGATGCTTTTTTGTATGGAGAATATGTCATGAATATTGTCCTCAAATAAATTATATCAAGAAATGGAAATAGAAGAAGTTAAATTAGAAGAAACTTTGCTTTGTAATCATTGTGAAACAAGCGTAAATGATGATGATGCTTTTTGTCAAGATTGTGGTTATCCTTTAAAGGGCAATGAACAAGATGTAGCAAAGTTTTATGCAAAACGAGCTATGAACAAAAATAAGAACATAGATGCTGCGGAGAAAATCAAATCGGCGAAGAATACACTATTTGTCATAGCTGGAGTAGTTCTGTTATTTGCTATTGTTAGATATCTTTCCATTGGTGACATTGCAGATTTAATAATTAACTTTATTGTTTGTTGTATGTATATCCTATTGGGATTTTGGACCGAACAAAAACCTCTTATGGCTTTATTGTTGGGGTTGTTGTTATATGTAACCTTGGTTGTTATTTCAGCAGTTTTAGAACCTATGACGCTGGTAAAAGGAATCTTATGGAAGATTGTAATCATTTCTTATTTGGGAAAAGGAATATATTCCGCATCATCAATAAAAACAAATGCATAAAGTTTGATTACTTGTCAAAATTGTAAATCTGTTGTCGAAACTCATGTGAAGTTTTGTTCCAAGTGTGGTCAATCCATTAAAAAAGATATAGATTCAAGTCGCATGAATGCCATTAACTTGATTATTGGGTTTTATGTTGCCAATTTAATATTCATTGCCTGCACTTATCTAATAAGTGATGGTTCCACTCAAGATTTTAAAATGGACTTGGGAATAGAAATTGCTTTTGCAATCTTGGTTCTTTGTTTTTCAGCTTTAGATTATAAGAATATTTTAAAGCTCTATTCTTTTAAGAATATTCATTGGAAAGTTTTGTTGTTTGCCATTGTTGTGCCCATATTTACGAGTATAATCGTCTATTATTTAATGGCATTAATCAACTTCTTGCTAGAAGAAGGAGAATATGTTAATTATTACGAAACTTATTTATATTTGGAAGCCCCATTATTGTGGTCAATAATTTTTATTGCCATTCTACCTCCAATATTTGAAGAGTTGGCCTTTAGAGGCTTCTTGTTTAATAAATTGAGAGAAGTGGCAAGTGGCAAATTAACAATTATTGCTACGGCATTTTTGTTTGCACTGATTCATTTTTCTTTTATATCTTTTCTGTGGATTTTCCCTTTTGGATTGTTATTAGGTTATTTAAGAAGTAAATACAACACACTTTGGATAGGTATTCTAATACATTTTATTCATAATTTCATTATTCTATTAATAGATTATTATAGCTATAATTCTATTGTATGAAATAACAAAAAAAAGCATCCTCGTCGAGGATGCTTTTCTATTATTAGTGATTTCCAATTTATTTCGTGGAAACAATTCTAACTGGTACTTTGTATAGCTTTTGACTTTCCAGCTTTAAAGACAGTTTGTTGTAATTCAACCTCTGTTTAATGTAGTTTTCCAATACCAAGCTATCGGTATCTACCGTTAATACTACAATTTCGTTTTCTCCGTTGAGGGTGAAAGTTACACTAGCCAACAATTCCTCGTTGATTTGAAACTTCGGATTGTCCAATAACTCATGAATCTCCTTGGCTACTAGAGAGGGATCTAAGTCTTTTTTTGAGATGGCGTTTGCTGATAAGACATTGGTGACGACCAACAGCAATACCAATAATGATGATTTCATTGTTTTCATGATTCTTTTAATTCTTCTGTTTTTGTATTTGAGTTATTTAATCTGTTTTAAAGGTGGTTTAATGCCTTGAGACTTGGTTCGGAGAAATTTGCTGAAATAGACAAAGGCTAAGTATAACATATCTGGGCAAAGTATTAATCCGTTGATGCCATCAAGGCAAAGAACTTATTGATGTTGGGTAGAATTATTATTCTTGTACGTCTATTCTTTGAACGCCCCTCACGTGTTTCGTTGCCAGTTATCGGTTGGTAGCTGCTTCTTCCAGATGCAATCAATTTTTCTGGCGCTACGTTATATTGATCCTGAAGTTTTCGAACAACGGAAGTGGCTCTAAGAACGCTTAAGTCCCAATTGTCTGCCACTCTATCCGTACTGATGCTTCTAGAATCCGTGTGGCCTTCTACCATGACATCGATGCTTGGTTCGGAATTAATGACATCAGCCAATTTTTGTAGTATGTTGTTTGCTTTGGGACTTATTCTATAACTACCGCTATTGAACAACATCTTGTCGGAAATGGAAACCATGACCACGGTTTCGTTTATGTCTACACTGATGTCCTCGTCCTCATTCAAGGTACTGGTATCGATAGTACGATTTAAATGGTAGCCTACGGCCAAATTCATGGAGTCCTTCAAGGTTTTGGCTTGACTCAACTCATGGGGGTCAACCTTGGTTAGCGTTTCCCTCATTTTTTGTTTTGTGATGTTGGAAGCCACTGCACCATCTTCAGAAATGACCAATTTTGAATTGTTCTCTACCTTTAAGCCCTCTACATCCTCATTCAGTGAATTGATTTTTGAGTTGTACTCTTCTACTCTAGCTTCAATTTTGGCGAATTTCACCTCTAAATCTTCTTTTTCGATTTTGGTTTTGGTAAGTTCATTGTTCAACTCTCCTTTTTCTTGTTCCAATGCCAAGTATTTCTTTTTGGAAACACAAGAGGCCAATATGAAAAATGATAATAATGTAATTGAAATAGTTCTCATAAATTCTTATTTTGGGTTTCTATAACTACGAGATTTTTTGTGGCATGGACTTTTGGGGTTGTTTATTTTAAAAAACTTTAACATTAAATAAGCTACAATGGTTTTATTATATTCATAGTCTCAAAATTTATGAAAATACAGGATTGCAAATGAATGGTAGACTTAAAGAAGTAGCGCTGGTGTTTTTCAAATTGGGGTGTTTCGCCTTTGGAGGGCCAGCTGCTCACATAGCAATGATGGAAGATGAAATCGTAGTAAAGCGAAAGTGGATGACCAGAGATTATTTTCTCGACCTCATTGGGACCACGAATTTGATTCCTGGTCCGAATTCGACGGAAATGACAATGCATTGTGGTTATGAGCGTGCTGGCAAAGTTGGTCTTTTCGTAGCTGGGGCTGCATTTATCTTTCCAGCTACCATCATAACGGCTTTGTTGGCTTATCTGTATGTGGAATATGGGCAATTGCCTCAAGTCGAACCTTTTGTTTTTGGGATAAAACCAGCGGTATTGGCCATCATAGCTTCTGCAGTGATCAAACTTGGGAAAAAAGCGATAAAGACCACGGAGCTTGCTATTTTGGGGGTTTTGGTCTTGCTGGCAAGTCTGCTGGGCGTCAATGAGATATTGGCATTGTTGTCGGCTGGTATTTTTGGGTTGTTGTATTTTTATGTAAAGGAGAAATCGACTTCCAATTTAAATGGCGTGTCTCCTTTGTTTTTGACCCTCGGTTTTGGAACTTCGATGCTCAAGGTATCCGTTTTTAATGTGTTTTTTGTGTTTTTAAAAGTAGGAGCAATACTATATGGCAGCGGGTATGTCTTGTTTGCCTATTTGGATGCAGAACTGGTAACCAAAGGCTGGCTTACCAGGCCAGAACTCATAGATGCCATAGCAGTTGGGCAATTCACGCCTGGTCCAGTATTGTCGACGTCTACATTCATTGGGTATCAATTGTCTGGTTTTTATGGGGCTTTGGTAGCCACTGCAGGAATTTTTTTACCCTCTTTTTTATTCGTATTGATTTTAAATCCATTCATTGATAAAATGAGGAAGTCTAAGTTGTTGCGTTACTTTTTGGATGCGGTAAATGTTGCAGCAGTTGCAGTAATGTTGGCTGTGCTTTTTGTCATGGCCAAAGAGACGTTATTGGATTGGAAAGCCATAGCCATAGCCATAACAGCCACATATTTGGTGTTTGCAACGAAGGTTGGTCCCATTTGGGTAATAGTCATTGGAGCAATTTTGGGATATGCAATCAATTTGTTTTAAGAGACAAAAGAGAATTGAAATAAGAAAAAAAACAAAAAGAAGCCTCATAATCATTGTTATGAGGCTTCTTTTTCTGTGATTTGAAATAGCGTCTACTATTCTTCGTCCTTGATAGTAGCAGGAGTCACATCTCCATCATGCGCGTTGTGATACTCTTCCAATAAATTCATGGTAGCTGTCAACAAATCTTTGGTTTCCAACAGTAATCCGAAGTAAAGCGTCGTGTTCTTAGGACTGGATTCTTCAGTTCTCGTACGGGCAACTTGCTTGACGATTTTAGATGTTACGATGTCAAAGACTTCTTTCTTACGACTTAAAATTTCGCCAATTTCTTCAAAAGAACGAGAATCGAAAGCACTTTTTATGTCATTGAACAATGCTTCCAATGCATCGTCAACTTCTTTCAATTCCTTGATTTGACTAAATTTGAGCTTCTTGTGGTTGTTGTTGATGTGCTTGTGACTCGTTTTGGAAATATATTCCAAAGATTGTGTCATATCCTGTAAATAACCTAGTATGTTGATGTAGAAGTTACTTGCCCCTACGCTGGATTCATCCAAGTTCTTGATGAAATAGAAGATGTTGTCCCTAAGATTGTCCACCTCTTCCGATAATTTAACCACTTGCTTCTTGTTCTTTTTAAGCGAAGCCAGATCTTGTTTGGCCAAACCTTTAACAGCACTTGTGTAAATTCTATTTCCGCGCTTAACGACACTGGCAATGTTTTTTGCACTTTCGTGAATTACACCCTGTACAGATCTACTTTCTTCAGATGTAGACAAACTATCTTCATCAATGGCCTTACTTGTACTTTTTTTATGAGAAAGGTAATTCCTAACCAATAAGATCCCAGTTAATAGCAATAAGATTGGAGTCATTACTTTTGGATTGCCTTGAATCAGGAATACTACGAATCCTGCAGCGATGAATGCTCCCAAAGCAGTTCCAAACCAACCACCAATTACGTTCAATACCCCAGCAACTCTATATACTGCACTTTCTCTTCCCCAAGCGCGATCTGCAAACGATGTACCCATGGCAACCATGAAGGTTACATAGGTTGTGGATAGGGGGAGTTTCATGGATGTGGCAATGGCGATTAAAACACCTGCTACCATTAAGTTAACTGAAGCTCTAATCATGTCGAAAGCCGGAGCATCGATACTTTGGTCTTTCGTCAATGCCAATTCATTAGGCTTTTCAAAGCTCCTTCCTATGGATTCTTGAGTAGACTTGGGAAGTGCGAAGCTAATGACATTGGATAGCCAAGATGTTCCTTTGACAACGCTTCTCGATAGTATGTTTGGTTCGAACTTTTCATGTGTATCGCCTTGACGAGATAAACTCAATTCCGTTTCTGCTACGGTCTTTGCTTTTTTGGAAAACCATAGAGTCAATACCATGATGGCACCTGCAATGAACAACAATAAAGGTTCTGCGGGTACTTTCTTGTCCAATACCTCCATGGAAAACATGGAAGGATCTACTCCAGAAGAAACCCAAGCTTCATAGGAATGGTAGGCGGCCATTGGTACACCTATAAAATTCACCAAGTCATTTCCTGAGAAGGCCAAAGCCAATCCAAAAGTACCTACTGCAATTACAACAAGCAAAATCGTTTTCTTGGTTATGGCTTGAAATGCAAACGAGACACCTAGCCACAAAAGAAAGCTTCCTAGTATGATGAAGATTTCATTACCCTCTATTACTCCTTTTAAATCTTTGTAATACGGTGTTCCTTTCAGCCCTTTCAAGAAGATGAAGTAAGTTATGGCAGTTAAACAGACAGCACCAAATATGGTTCCGAAGTTCTTGATTTTTTGTTCGTATTGAAAGGTGAAAATCAAACGAGAAAGCCATTGTACCAAGGCACCAACGGTAAAAGCAATGAAAACTGACATTAAAATACCCGTTATAATGGTGATCGCCTTTTCAGTATTTATGAAATTGCCCAAGTCCGATACAGTCAACGAATCTGAAGCTGTAATCTTTATCAAAGACATTACTACTGCAGCACCCAACAAGTTGAACACAATGGAAACCGTAGTAGAGGTAGGTAATCCTAAAGTATTGAAGAAATCCAATAGCAAAATGTCGGTTATCATTACCGCCATGAAAATGTACATGATGTCTTCAAAGTTGAACATCGCTGGTACAAAAATTCCTTTACGAGCCACTTCCATCATTCCACTGGAAAAAACGGCTCCAATAAAAATCCCTAAACTCGCAACGACCATGATGGTACGCATGGAAATGGCTTTGGAGCCAATGGCGGAGTTCAAGAAATTAATCGCATCATTGCTAACTCCAACAACAATATCAGCAACTGCTAAGATTGTAATGGCAATCAACATAAATAAATAAATGTTATCCATAATTTTTAATTAAAATAAGTTTGCAAATATCCTTAGTGTCATCAAGTGTAATGTTATCTTTCATCAAAGAACTTAAAAGTGAATGTCAAATCCAATTCTAAAAGTGATATTGTCGTCTTTTCCGTCTACAGTAGTATAGCTCAGGTCACTTTGTACTTTCAATTTGTGACCAACTATGTACTTTGAGGCACCCAAAGTATATTGTTCTTGAGGAAGGCTTCCTGTTACGGTATCGTAGTCTACAGTAGTAAAACGTCCAGCAATCTCGTAGTTGCTTTTAAACAAGTATCCAGCTTGCAAGTTAAGTGCATTTCCCGTTAATACGACATCTCCTGTTGGTGTACCATCCAAATCTATTGCGATTTCATTTTCCGCACTACGCGTTGCATATTCTCCCATGAAGGAAAATCCTTTGTATTTGAACATGGCATCGGCAAAAATTGTCGTAATGTCTGTCTCGTACAAAGATCCGTCGCTAAGAAACATATAAGATCCCAATCCACTTCTTTCCCTAACGGCATCTTGATTGTAGTTATAAGTGAATCCAACCATCAATTTTGGTGCATCCTCACGTTTCAAATCTGCTTGAACATAATCTCCTTTGGATTTGAATGTTCCAAATGGTAAGAATTCCAAGCGTCCTGTATATTGCAGCCCCCCTATGTTTCCTTCTGTGACGTTACGACCTTCTCCTTGAGAGATTGACAGCTTTTCACGCATTAGGAAATCACCTCCCAAGTTGGTTTTGTGACGCAATTGTATACCCAAGTCACGATCAATGTTGAAACGACTGTTAAGCAAGGAACGATCCACCAATTGTAGATTGCCTGATGAAACCACACGCTCCACGTTTCCTGGTAGCTTGGTCTGTCCTGCCCAAAGTTCGAAGTTTTCGGCAAAGTTCCACATGATAACGGCATCAAGGATGATACGAGGTGTATTTCTGTTAAATTGATTGGCGCCAGAAATGTCTCTGTTGGTTAGACCTAATTCGATCTTGTATTTC
This sequence comes from Bizionia sp., assembly GCA_020631395.1. GTDB lineage: Bacteria > Bacteroidota > Bacteroidia > Flavobacteriales > Flavobacteriaceae > JAHDHI01. The sequence goes on along the minus strand of JAHDHI010000044.1, from coordinate 18,616 downwards.
AATTTTGGGCTGTATGCAAAGCCACTGAACTTCAAACGAGAGCGACGTACTATGAAATTATGTTCTGGACTTCCATATTGATCCCCATCATGATCCCAAGAAGACATGGAACGTACTTGAAAACGAGGCGCAAATTTTATGCTGAAAGAGCTGTCTTTGGCTACAAAGTTGATTAACCCCTTTCCAAATTTGGTGTCACTGATTTCTTGTGCATTGATAGAGATGTATGCACACATTAACAATGCGGTAAGCGTAATTTTAAGTTTCATTATAATAATTAGTTTTTTGTCGTTGCAAATAACCAAATTCAATGTTAACTTAATGTTTCCTAATGATTAACTTTCAAATAAAAAAGACTGCCTTGGCCAAGGCAGCCTCATCAGAAATCATAATAATGTAAGTCGACAAAAACTAATAGATTATATGAAATACTAATTGTTGTCTCAAGACCATACAAAGTTGGACAATGAAGTTGAATTTAATGTAATGTGAATATTAACTAATCATTAAGCTTGAGGCATTGGATTTTTATTGGCAAGAGACACACAGTTAAACGGTAGTAATCCCAATGTTAAATTAATGTTATGTAATAGTTGTTTAAATGTTGTCAAATCGCTATATTTGATATATAATGTTAAAACCCATAATTATGAAGAAATCAATTTTATTTTCGATTGCCTTTTTAATTGCTGTGGTATCTCATGCTCAAGAGAAGCGAGATTTAAAGCATAACAAGGACACTAACCTAATTGAAGTTGTGTACTATCATGACAATGGAGTCGTAAGTCAAACAGGGACTTACACTTTAGATGGTAAATTACAAGGAGAGTGGTTTCGTTATGACACAGAAGGCAAGAAACAAGTTTCTGCAAATTATGATAATGGTAAAAAAGTCGGCAAGTGGTTTTTCTGGAATAAGACCACTCTTAAAGAAGTAGATTATGACAATAATGCTATTGCTAGTGTAAGCGAATGGGAGATTAAAGTCCCAGTTGCAGATAGCAACTAGATTTATTGATAATATTACAAAATAGAAAAGCATCCTAAGAAATTAGGATGCTTTTCTATTTTCAAATAAGTTGTTTTTTTATTGTATGGTCCATCCAGAACTCCAAGCAGAATAGTCTGTCCCTGTACCATTTCCATCACCAGAAACAAAATCTGCATCTGTAAAAGAACTACCAGTGTCATTTTTCACCTTCAATGTTACATCGGTAAAAAGAATGTCCATTACCTTCAAATCTCCACTCATAACTCCAGCTCCTGTAGGAGAATCTCCTTGGTCCCCATCCAAATCGAAACCTTCTGCGAAACCTTCCAAGGATACGTTGTTGAAGATTCCTTGTGTACCAGCTCTCAAACGAATGGCTTCATTTCCTGTCCCAGAACCGTTTCCAACAATGGTCAAATTGTTTACAGTTGGTTTGGACCAAAAGATAGGATTGGAGTTGTTCCCGATATCCGTATTGTAACCATCGGCTTCCACACCTTTGTCATGATCGGTTCCATGCTTTACGTATGCATTGGTTATTGTTCCCGTGTAACCTTCCGTCCAGTCTATGGAATCGTCTTGAGCATTCACAACAGAAACATAATCGACATTTACCGTACCTCCAAAGAATTCGATGCCATCATCCTTTCCTTCGTATGCCTGTATGTATTCCACCAATGTCCCGTTTCCAACACCGTAGAAAGAAAAACCATTGTTTTCAGACTGTCCATCTGCGGATCCTCCAGAATATTCAATTCTCATATAGCGAATGCTCCCAGAATCGTCTCCAGGAATGGTTCCTCCGTAAGGTAAGCTAGCAATTTCAGAAGTAGATGTTGCGCTACCAGCTACCGAGTTGATGGGAGCTTTGCCTAAAATGATCAAGCCTCCCCAGTCACCAGCTTGTGGGTTGGAAGCATTGGATGTCAATACAATTGGATTTGTTGCTGTACCCATGGCGTTTATAGTTGCGCCTTGTGCTATGGCAATATAAATGTCAGATCCTTGAGCCAAGGCTTTGATTGTCGTTCCTGCAGGAATGGTCAAAGTCGTTCCAGTAGACATGATTAAAGATCCATTCAAAGTATATTCTATACCAGCTTCCAAAGTCAAGTCACTAGTGTAAGTTCCAGAGATGGTCGATCCTGTAGAATCACCCCCTCCACCGTTGTTTACATTTAATACAACGTCTGCCGTGTCATCTGTTGAACACCCTGTAATGAGCATTGCTACTGTAGCCAAGCTTAATAAAAAATTACGTTTCATAGTTTTTAGATTTTTAGTTTAATGTTGTTTTTTTTAAAGTTTGTATTTCAATTGTAGATTTAAATCTATACCTCTCTTGTATTCCGAAAGTGTGACATCTCCGAAGGAAGTGTTTTCTCTAACGCGTTCTATACTTGGGTCCAATAGATTTTTTGCACTGAAATTAAGTTCTAATTTTTCACCGATCTTGCTTTTGAAAACCAAGTCGACAGTTGGTATTCCTTTCTCTATGATGTTTCCCAGTTGGCCTGAACCCAAAGCAGAGATGCGATCGGAGAAGTATGAGAATACCAAGTTTGCAGTAGGTTTGTAATTTTCACCGAAAGTTGGTGTGTAACTTAAATCTGCATTGACGATCAATGGAGAAGCACCCTGTAGCTTGTCTGTTCTATCCAAAGTGGATGAGTATAAGCCAGTAGAGCTTTTCAAATCTTGTTCGGTATGCATATAAGTAGCGTTGAATCCAGTAGATAGTGTCGCATCCTCATTCTCATTTTGCATCAATGTCTTTCTTATTTCCACTTCAAAACCTAGAATGGTAGCTTTGTCTCCAGTTCTAAAATAGCGTTGTGTTCCAGTGGCATCGTTGGCAATGACTAGATTTATCGGGTCATTGATTTGTTTTCCAAAGGCAGCTACCGAGAATATTTCCGAACGACTTATAAACCACTCATACTTGAAGTCCACATTGTAAATGGATGAAAAAGAAGGGTTGTTCAACAAGTCTGGATTTCCACCGATACGTTGTGTTACACCTTCATAGACGAAAGGAGCCATTTCTTTGAACTCTGGATTAGAAACTGTCTTACTAGTGGAAAAACGTAGGTTTTGATCTTCCTTCAAGGCATATTTCACACTTAAGCTTGGCAAAAGGAATATGTTCTCTGTTTGTCTGAATCCAGGCTCGTTAGCAGGGAGATTGATCACATCGTAGTTAATGCTTTGTTTGAAAGATTCTATTCTAGCACCAGGTACTATCAACCATTTTTCTCCAAATTTAAGCTCGGCATTGGCATAACCTGCATAAACATCCAATTTGCCCGTATAGGTGTTTTCTGGTTCGCCTGGAGCATTGGTGTTTCCGAAATCTGGAATGCCATTTATTACCTTTATGTCATATAGCCCATTTCCATTCAAGTTCAGATTGTTGATGTTGAAGATGGAATTCAAGTTGTTTACGTTATTTATGGGAGTTGTATTGTCTACGATGTCGTAACCGTAGCGAATGTTTTCGAATTCACGAGTCTTTGACCTTCCATTGAATCCAAGATTGAATTTGGTTTGTTCGGACAATTCATATGCTAAATTGATGCGGCTGTTCAGTTCTTCATCTTTTATGTCTTGAAAGTAGCGTTGGTTGTCGAACACCACATTGTTGAAAAACACGGGATTTGTGGAAGAATCGTTGTCCAAGGCCAACTGGTAATCTTCGACGCTGAAACGCTTTCTGTCCGGCTCATGGGCATTCACCCTATTGTATCCAATGCCCCAATCCAATTCCACATCTCCGAATTTGTGAGTACCCAATATTTGATTTACATAGATGAGGTCTTGGTTGAATTGAATGTTTTTCTGAAAGAATCCCTTCTCGGAATCCACGGCGGATTGAGAATCCCAGTTGAAGCCATTGCCTCCAATGCCGTAGAAGCCAACCTCGTCCGAAGAACTGTTTATGAACATAGAGTTGAATTGAATCTTGTTGTTGTCGTCAATCTTGTAATTGGCATTCAACATTGCCGTGGTAGTGGTAGAATACTCGAACTCCTCGGTCTCGGGAAATATCTTTTTGAATATGGAGGTGAAATCCGTCTGCTTCCCTTTTCGATATTCATAATCGTTTTCAAATGAAGCTGTGGTAAACAAACTCAAACGAGAGCCGCTTTCAAAATCGAAGGACTTTCCTGCAGAAGCACCATAGCCAACATTTATTGGAGAGTTTACATTTACTGGATCCACACCATGGGAAATGATGACGGCAAATGGGTTGTGATCATATCTTCCATAATATCCAAAGTAACCACTACCTTCACTTCTTACAAAGTTTTGCCCCGCAGCTCTGGAGTTTATGCCTGTATTTGTAGAGAAATCAAAGAACCCGTTTCCTTTGTAGTTTTTTGAGGAAATATCTACATTTCCAGCAGCAAAATCCCCATAAAACCTTGAAGAATATGCTTTGCTGATGGATACATTTTCAATAACGTCGGAAGCAAAAAGATTCAAGTCTATGTTTTTTTTGTTTACATCGTTTGAAGGTAGTGCAAGACCATTCATCGTCGTGTTTAAATAGCGATCACCCAAACCACGAACGTAGACGTTGCTTGAACCTTCTTGTTTGGAAACCCCGGAAATTTTGGCCACTGCACCTGCAGCATCACCAACTCCTTTTCTGGATAGCTCGTCTGCTCCGATGCTTTGTTTTATTTCCACAGCTTTTTTCTGATCCAGCAACAAAGCCGTTTCGCTTTCACGTTTCACAGAAGTCTTTACTATGACCTCGTCCAAAGCAGCTGCACTTGCAGCCAAGCTAACATTGATTTCTTTCTTGTCACCTGCTAAGATGTCTACAGGTATGTTTTGAGTTTTGTAGCCAACGAAGCTAAATTCTATTGTATAGCTACCTGGTTCTAGATTGGACAAACTGTATAGTCCATCAAAATCCGTAGTAGTTCCTTTGGTTGTTCCTTTTACTATAATGTTGCATTGAGGCAAGGGCTCATCATCGTACTCCTTGTCCAAAACTTTTCCGGATATGGATCCTGTATTTTGGGAAAGGGAAAATAATGACGTTAGTAGGGCAATAGTCAGTAATAAATGTTTCATTTTTCTTGTATAATTTTCTCGATGCAAAGAAACTCTTGGTGTGTAAAGAGTAGGTTAATTGCAGGTTAAAAGTCGATGATGAAAATGTTATTTAAATGTTATGAAAAAAGAGGTTGAAAAACCTTGATTTAACATTGGAGATGCTAGAAATATTTTTAAAGGAAAATTAACAATATGTAATCGACTAAATGCTATATTTGTATACCGACGTAAAAAAATGGAAATGATTAAAAACTTGGTCTCAGTATTTTTTACTGTATTGTTTATGGCAATTACCACGGTGCCATCAATAATATCGACAATGGATGATTCCATGGATGTTTCCATCTATTACGATCTTTCCGAGGAAGAGGAGGAGAAGGAAAACGAAAAGACGAAAGTTCTTGAGTTTTTTTTCGAAGGAAATAGAGAATCCGTTTCCTTTATGGAATATTCTGGGACAGAACTTTCGGGGTTTAACTACAAGAAGTACCCAAAACCACATTTAAACTTGATATCTCCACCTCCGGAGGTGTAAATCTTCATTGGATCTAAAAAAGTACTTTTTTTTGTGTAAATTACAAGAGCAGTTAGTTTAAAACCAATAAATCAAGAGATATCCTTTCAAAGGATATAATTTTTCACACACTCAAATATCTAATAAAAATAGTTAATGGCAAGAAGCCACAGTTATAAAACAAACAATTATGATTAAAGCGCATACAAAAGAAACACAATTGACAATGACTCCACAAAAGTCTTTACAATCTTTAAAAGAAGGCAACCTAAGATTTCAAAACAACCTAAAGATGGATAGAAACCTATTGGGGCAAGTTGAAGATACAAGCAAAGGACAGTATCCTTTTGCAACGATTTTGAGTTGTATCGATTCCAGAGTGTCTTCCGAATTGATCTTCGATCAAGGCATAGGGGACATCTTCAGTGCCCGTATTGCTGGGAATTTTGTAAATGAAGACATATTGGGAAGCATGGAGTTTGCATGCAAGTTGGCAGGAACCAAGTTAATAGTGGTCTTGGGGCATACGAGTTGTGGAGCAGTAAAAGGTGCTTGTGACGATGCCAAGCTGGGGAATTTAACAGCAATGTTGAAGAACATAAGTCCAGCAGTAAAAGCTGTGGAGACTCCACAGGATAAGAGCCTTAGAAACTCCAAGAACATAGAGTTCGTCAATGACGTGGCAAAGAAAAATGTCGAATTGACCATAGAGAGAATATTGAAGGAGAGTGAGGTTTTGGCACAAATGGAAAAGGATGGGGAGATAGAAGTCGTTGGTGCAATGTACGACATCGGTTCTGGAGCTGTAACCTTTTACGAATAAAATTGCCGGCAATGCTAGGAAAACATAGAAGCAAAATATGTTTGGCGTTGTTGATGATTGCGTTGACAATGCCAAACATGGTGAAAGCACAAGATAGTGACTTCGGGAATTGGTTAATCTACATCGGTAACAAGAAACTAAATCAAAAATGGAATTTGCATAATGAAGTGCAATACAGAAATTACAATGCAATTGGAGACTTGGAACAGTTGCTGTTAAGGACGGGGCTTGGTTACAATGTGTCTGAAAAAGACAATGTATTGTTGGGTTATGGTTACATTTTGTCTGAAAATTACATAGGCGATACTGATGATAAGGTTTCGGTCAACGAACACAGGATCTTTCAACAGTTTACTACCAAACAAAAGATAGGGAAGCTTAAATTGGGACACCGTTACAGATTCGAACAGCGATTTGTCGAATCCGATTTTAAAATGCGTTTCCGTTATTTTTTGTCATTCAATTATCCATTGGTACAAAGTGAAGATGAGAGTTACAAGCTCTACCTCTCTGCATACAATGAGGTATTCTTGAATACGAAATCTTCGGTATTCGATAGGAATAGGGTCTATGGAGGGTTAGGTTACAAATTAAACAAGAACCTTAGATTTGAATTGGGTTATATGAATCAATTTTTTGAAAATTCGGGAAGGGATCAATTGAATGTCATTACATTTTTCTCTTTTTGAGAGAGGGAGCCAAAAGAAAAATATTAATCAATATCATATAGGATGAAGAATTTATTTTCAAATATTAGAGGAGATGCCTTTGGAGGTGTTACCGCAGGAATAGTAGCCTTGCCATTGGCTTTGGCCTTTGGGGTATCATCTGGTTTAGGACCGGAAGCTGGATTGTATGGTGCAATTTTCATCAGTTTTTTCGCAGCATTGTTTGGAGGTACAGATACCCAGATATCTGGGCCTACTGCACCAATGACGGCCGTAAGCATGGTGGTTATTGCAGGAATCGTCGCTGCAAACGATGGCGTGGTAGAGAAAGCATTGCCAGCGATATTGATTGTTTTTCTATTGGCTGGATTGATGCAAATAGGTTTGGGACTCATAGGACTTGGAAAATACATCAGGTACATTCCATATCCAGTGGTGTCCGGTTTTATGACGGCAATAGGGGTCATCATATTGCTTACGCAAATACTACCATCCATTGGGTACTATCCCAAGGAAGACGTGGAATTCGTGAGCCAGTTCAAACCACAGGCAGAAGAAGTCATTCTAGAGAACATTCTAAAGGAAGAAGCAGGAGAAGGTATCTTGGTATTGGAAAACTTCAAAGAGACCATTTCTAGAGCAGAAGTCATAACAGAAGAAGACATCCGGTCAGAATCTCAAACACTTGCAGCAAAGGAAGCTTCAGGGGCATTGGGTGCCTTGAAGGTAATCCCTAGGGCATTGCAATACATAAACTGGTTGGAGTTGATACTTGCATTGGGAACAATTCTCATCATATATGGGTTTAAACGTATTACCAAAGCAATACCAAGCACACTGGTGGCCTTGGTTGTCATGTCAGGAATAGCCGTAGGCTTTGGATTGGATTATAGACCTATCCAAGAAATTCCAGGTGGAATTCCGATTCCAAAATGGGAAATATTCACAGGATTCCAATTAAGTAGTCTAACACCATACATATTCACCGCATTGACGTTGGCCTTGCTTGGAGCCATCGATTCGTTGTTGACTAGCGTCGTTGCAGACAACATGACCAAAACCAAGCACAAGCCAAACAAGGAGTTGGTAGGGCAAGGTATAGGAAACTCCATAGCAGCACTATTTGGTGGAATTCCAGGTGCAGGGGCAACGATTAGAACCGTGGTCAACATAAACTCGGGAGGGAAGACCAAACTTTCTGGTATGATCGCAGGGCTAGTATTGTTGGTTATCTTGTTGGCATTGGGACCAGTCGCATCAAAAATTCCAGCAGCAGTCTTGGCAGGCATATTGATAACTGTCGGAATTGGTGTCATGGACTATAAAGGGTTGAAGGCAATACCTAGTTTGCCAAGAGACATCAGCTTTGGGCCAATCAAGTTAAGTTCGGAAGTATTGATCATGTTGCTTGTCTTGGTGCTGTCCACATTTTGGAACCTTGTATATGCCGTAGGTATAGGCCTCGTAATAGCATCTTTGATGTTCATGAAGAAGATAGGTGATTTGACGGCAGAACGTTCCGATGTAAAACCATTGAAGGAGGAAGTGTGGCCAGATGAGCTGGACTTTCAAGAGCATCTAAAGGAAAAAGTATTCATCAAACACATTAAAGGGCCTTTGTTCTTTGGTTCTACAAGTGATTTTCAGCAATTGGCAGCACAGATTCCAGACTCTGCCTCAATGGTGATCATGCGCTTGGGAAGAATGCAGTACATGGATCAATCCGGGTTATATGTGATGGAGGACATGCTTTTGGATTTAAAGAAGAAAAAGGTAGAAGTACTTTTCATAAACTTGCTGAAACAGCCTCGATATATGATGGAACGTATTGACATCATACCGGATTTCATTTCTGAAGAGCACATTTTCAAGGATTTTAAATCTTGTATGACTTGGGTCAAGGAAAATAGAAATGGAAAGAGCGAACCTTCAAAATAAGGGAGGAAACATCTATTAGGGTTGAAGTAAAAATAAGTATCTTGCGCTAGTAAAACTATACTATGAATTGGGAACAATTACTCTCATTAAAGCGTTTTGGAGATACGAATAAAAGGCTTAGAAAAGAACAAGATGAAACACGTCTAGGATTCGAGGTGGATTATGACCGTGTCATCTTCTCCTCAGAATTCAGAAGCTTGCAAGACAAGACCCAAGTCATACCATTGTCGCAAACCGATTTTGTACATACGCGTTTAACACATAGCTTGGAAGTTAGTGTTGTTGGACGATCTTTGGGACGTCGTGTTGGACAAAGAATATTGAAGAAGCATCCGCAGTTACAAAGTACCCATGGCTATCAAGTCAATGATTTTGGTGCAATTGTAGCTGCTGCTGCTTTAGCTCATGACATAGGAAACCCACCATTCGGACATTCAGGAGAAAAAGCAATCGGGGAGTTTTTCATATCAGGAAATGGAAAACGGTACAAGGAGCAGTTAAATGCCAAAGAATATCAAGATTTATGTGATTTCGAAGGTAATGCCAATGGATTCAAGATCGTGACCCAAAGTCGTGAAGGTAGAGAAGGAGGCATCAGATTGAGTTATGCAACCTTGGGGGCTTTTACCAAATATCCAAAAGAGTCATTGCCTAAAAAACCGACATCGCACATAGCAGACAAGAAATATGGTTTTTTTCAGAGTGAGAAAGAGGCATTTGTAGCTGTTGCCGAAGAATTGGGAATGTTGAAGCGAAGCGAAGAACATTTGAGTTTCTCTAGACACCCTTTGGCTTTTTTAGTGGAAGCTGCAGATGACATCTGTTATACCATAATCGATTTTGAGGATGGTATAAACCTAGGATTGATTCCAGAAGAATTTGCATTGGAATATTTAATCAACTTGGTTAGAGATTCCATAAACACAAAGAAATATGGACAATTGACCAATACACAAGATCGTGTGAGTTATCTAAGGGCCTTGGCTATAAATACGCTTATTAATGAAGTGGTGGACATATTCATGGAAAATGAAGATGACATCTTGAAAGGGAAATTTGACACGGCGTTGCTGGATAAAAGTAAATATGAGGCACAAATTAATGACATCATTAAATTGAGTGTGGATAAAATATACAAATCAGCGGAAGTCGTCGACAAGGAGATAGCAGGTTATGGTGTAATAAACACCTTGTTGAAGGTCTACACGGTGGCCGTGAACAATTGTTATGAAAATACAGCCTCCAATTACGACAAGCTCATATTGAAAGGATTACCAAAGACATTGAAGGTCGATCAAGATAGTTTGTACGAACGTTTGTTAAGCGTATGCCACTATGTGTCATTGCTATCGGATAGTCAAGCGATTCTTAGCTACAAGAAAATAAAGGGTTTCAGTATTTGAGTTTATAAGAGGCTTGAAATAAATTGAGACAAACTCACAGAGTCCAAACCAATGGATCGCTGTAGTTCTGAAAGGGAACCATGTTCAATAAAATAATCAGGGACCCCCTTGAGGTAAATGTCGTTCTTGTAATTGTTCTCTGCAGAGAATTCCAAAATGGCACTCCCAAACCCTCCTTTGATGGATCCATTTTCAATGGTGATGACAGTATTGTGACTTTTGAACACTTCATGAAGCATATTTTGATCCAAAGGCTTCACAAATCGCATGTCATAATGGGAAATTTTTTGTGAATTTTCAATTGAATCTATTGCTTCTGTAACATTTTTGGAAATGGCACCAATGCTTAAAATAGCCAATGCACTGCCTTTTTTAAGTTGAATGGCCTTACCGATTTCAATTTTGGAAAAAGGTTGTTTCCAGTCTATGGTAACACCACGGCCACGCGGGTAACGTATGGCAATTGGTTGTTCGAGCCCCAATTGAGAAGAGTACATTATGTTACGCAATTCCACCTCGTTTCTCGGCGCAAAAACGATGAGGTTGGGAATGGTTCGCAAGTAACTCAAGTCGAAGACGCCATGATGTGTGGCACCATCTTCTCCAACCAATCCAGCACGATCCAAACAGAATATGACTGGTAGATTTTGAATGGCAACGTCATGAATCACCTGATCATATGCACGTTGCAGAAAAGTGGAATAGATGTTGCAAAAAGGGATCATCCCTTGCGTGGCCATACCAGCAGCCAATGTGACCGCATGCTGCTCGGCAATGCCGACGTCGAAAGCACGATTGGGTATTTCTTTCATCATGAATTTAAGAGAACTACCAGTTGGCATTGCAGGAGTGATGCCAACGATGTCTTTGTTTAGCTTAGCCAACTCTACTATGGTATGCCCGAAGACATCTTGGTACTTGGGGGGTTGTTCAACTTCAGACTTAAGGTATAAATCCCCAGTCTTTGCATCGAATTTCCCTGGAGCATGGTAGGTTACTTGATTTTCTTCTGCTTGTTTCAACCCTTTTCCTTTGGTTGTGATGATGTGTAAGAACTTGGGGCCTTTAACAGCTTTCAAACGTTTTAACTCTGAAATCAATACAGGTAGATCATGGCCATCTATGGGGCCAGAATAGTCGAAATTGAGAGCTTCAAAAATATTGTCTTGTTTTTGTATTCCCTTTTTTACGTTGGTCAAATACTGTTTCAAGGCGCCAACGCTTGGATCGATGCCTATTGCATTGTCATTTAGGATCACCAGCAAATTGCAATCGGTCACTCCGGCATGGTTCAACCCTTCAAAAGCCATTCCGCTGGCAATGGAGGCATCTCCTATTACAGCTATGTGTTGCTTGGAATCATCTCCTTTCAATTGTGAGGAGATGGCCATTCCCAAAGCTGCGGAAATAGATGTGGAGGAATGTCCTACTCCAAAGCTGTCAAAATTGCTTTCACTACGTTTTGGGAAGCCACTCAACCCATTGAATTGTCTATTGGTATCAAAGATGTTTCTGCGCCCAGTCAATATCTTATGTCCATAGGCTTGATGTCCAACATCCCAAATGAGTTCATCATGGGGAGTGTCGAATACGTAATGCAAAGCAATAGTCAGCTCTACCACTCCTAGACTAGCACCCAAATGCCCAGCTTTGGAGGCAACGGCATCGATAATGAATGTCCGTAGTTCCTTTGCTAGTTTTAAAAGCTTTTCTTTTTGAAGTGATCTGAGCGATTCAATTGATTCTAAGTTGTTTAAAATCGATTCTGTCATTTTTAATGAAATAGAAGGCTAAATTATTAAAATGAACTGTATAATATTCTGAATTATTCAATAAAATTATTCAAAAATTATAATTATTGTAAGTTCGTCCCTATATTTGAGACAATTAAGATATCTGATGTTTGTATTTGTCAAGCAACTTTTTTAATTCCTAATCGTCAATTTAAAGGATTTGGAATGGTGCATCAAGTAAAGTAAACTCGTTTTTTAACTACTGCTCACTGAGTAAAATTAAATTAGAGTTTTAAAAAACAATATAGAACATCATGATGGCTTACTAAATTAACTTCTTAAATGAAATATACCTTTAAATTATGAAAAAAAATTACCAGATTTCCCTCCTCGTCTTGGTGCTGTTCTTTGTAGCACAATTTGGATTTTCACAGAACAGTTTGGCTGACAACGAGCATGGTACGCTCATTCAGAATTGGCTAAATTCAAAAAAGACCAATTATGGCTTATCAGCCAACGACATTTCAGATTTACAAGTAAGCAATGCTTACTATTCACAAAAAACAAGAATCAATCACGTCTATGTAAATCAAGCATATCAAGGCATAAAAATTCACAATGCCATATCCAGTGTTGCTGTGAGAGACAATTCCTTGTTTCACTATGCAAATGCCTTAATTCCAAATATAGCATCAAGAGTGAATGCGACAACGCCTTCAATAGATGCTTCGAATGCAATCAACAACGCTGTTGCTGCATTTGACCTTGGAGCAACCAGCAATTTGGAAATGATTGATTCTGGAGTCAACAACACCTATACGTTTACAAATGGAGGTGTTTCCAAAATAGAAATTCCAGTGCAATTGGTATATCAACCAACTACCGATGGTAGCTTGAAGTTGGCATGGGATTTAAGCATACATACCCTAGATGGGAAAAAATGGTACAGTGTAAGAATAGATGCGATCTCTGGTACGGTTTTGGAAACTAACGATTGGATACTTACCTGTAATTTTGGAGATGGTCACACGGATCATTCTTCACATTCAAAGCGAGTTGAAGAAGCCCCTTTTAGTCTATTGAAGGCAAACAACTCACTAATGGTGGATGGATCGCAGTACAATGTATTTCCCATACCTGCAGAAAGTCCTAACCATGGACCGATAGAATTGGTTTCAGAGCCAGCAGATGCTACGGCATCACCTTATGGGTGGCACGATACCGATGGGGTTGCAGGTGCTGAGTTTACGATTACCAGAGGTAATAACGTTTGGGCGCAGGAAGATGCAGATGGTAACGATGGTACAGGATTCGCACCAGATGGAGGCGCGGCTTTGGATTTCAACTTTCCTTATGATGAAAATGTACAGCCTTCAGGGTATCAGAGTATGGCAATTACGAACTTGTTCTATATGAACAACATCATGCATGATGTTTGGTATCGTTATGGATTCGACGAGGCAAGTGGTAACTTCCAACAAAACAACTATGGAAATGGTGGTGCTGGAAACGATTTCGTTTTTGCCGATGCACAAGATGGAAGTGGAATAAACAATGCTACGTTTGGAACGCCTGCAGATGGAGGTAGCCCAGGAATGACTATGTTTCTATGGTCAGCACCTCCAACTCCTATGGTAGTGAACAATGGAGCTTTGGCTGGGGATTATACTGTAACCAATGCTAATTTTGGAGCCGATATAAATGCTCCGATCACTTCGGATTTAACTCTAGTGATCGATGACAATCAAGGACTACCAGCATCTACCGATCCCAATGATGCTTGTAGCACAATTACCAATGGAGCTGCCATCTCTGGAAAAATAGCAATTTTGAGAAGAGGTGTATGTGAGTTTGGAGCCAAGGTATTGGCTGCAGAGAATGAAGGAGCCATTGCCGTGGTCGTGGTAAACAATGTTGCTGGAGCACCAATTGTCATGGGGCCTGGTGCAGACGGAGCTTCAGTTACCATTCCATCAGTAATGGTGGGGCAAACAGATGGTGAAGCTATGATAACTGCATTGAACAATGGTGAGACGGTCAATGTCACATTGTCTCAAGGGCTCCAATTGGATGGAGATTTGGACAACGGTATCGTTGCTCATGAATATGGACACGGAATCTCCAACAGATTGATTGGAGGCCCATCGAATGTAAGTTGTTTGAGCAATGCTGAACAAATGGGTGAAGGATGGTCCGACTGGGTTGGCTTGATGGTGACGATAAAAGCTGGTGATTTGCCAGAAACAGGAAGAGGGATAGGTACCTTCGCCCTTGGACAAGAAATAACAGGTGCAGGAATCAGACCATTCCCATATAGTACGGACACTACAATCAACCCTGTTACCTATGGAGATACAAATGATACAAATGGCTTTTCTCAACCTCATGGAATTGGTTCTATTTGGGCTGCCATGTTATGGGATCTAACTTGGAAATATGTTGAAAAATACGGATTCGACCCAGATTATTACAATGGGACGGGAGGAAACAACAAAGTTATGCAATTGGTGATGGACGGCTTGAAATTGCAAGCTTGTGGATCTGGTTTCGTAGGAGGAAGAGATTCCTTGTTGGCTGCCGACAATGCCTTGACCGGTGGAGAAGACCAATGTTTGATTTGGGAAGTGTTTGCTAAAAGAGGATTAGGAGTCAATGCTTCTGAAGGAACAGCTTTTTCAAGAACTGATCAAGTAGAAGATTTTACAGAGTTACCAGATACGGATCCATCTTTGGCCAACTGTACATCATTGAGTGTGGATGAATTTGCATTGGCAAGTCTATACACCATATTCCCTAATCCGGCAAATGATGTGCTTTCTATAAAGGTCAAAAAGAACTTTGGTAAGGTTGCCTTGACATTAACCGACATTAATGGAAGGCAAGTAATATCTACCAAAGCAAACTTATTGGATCAGGTAGATCTCAACATAGGAGCATTGCAATCAGGAATGTACATCCTTAACATTAAAGGAGAGTCTATTGATGTCAACGAGAAAATCATTAAAAACTAGAAATAGTTTAACATAAATATGAAAAGGCAACTAGTTAATAGTTGCCTTTTTTTATGAAGCTGGATGAAAAGTATAAATTATCGATTTTTTTCTAGTAGAAAAAACCGTTTACTCGATGAAAGCCAATGTTTACCAATGGAAAGCAGCCATTCCCTAAAGCAAGCTTTTGCAAGCGTTCGCATCCATGGATATTTACGACGGCAACGGGAGGCATAGGTAAATGTTGTTCTAAATTTAGTGGACGTATGCGTTTGTTGAATATGTGATTTTGTGATTCAGTTGAGAAGCTTCTGTTAAAATGCAAGAATTGCAAACAATGTATGGAACAGTTTCTTCTTTGTGGTATCATTTTTGTAACAAAACACCAAAGGAAAGTACAAACAAGGAGTAAGATGTAAAAAAATACATAGTGCTACGTATTATACAATTCAAGGAATTGTTCTACATTCGCGCCGATTGTTTTTTAACGTAAAAAAACAAGTATTAATTTATTGCGTTCAAGAAGTGTAATCCCCTCATTTGTGACAAGATGAGTCAACTATAAATAAATCCCTAATAAAAATCGATGAAAAAACTTTTTTCGTTATCAGTACTCTTGTTAGCCTTGTTCTTTGCTGGCAGATCATCTTCTCAAGAATTACCAGAAATCATCCCTCCATCCCCAAATGCAGCCTCATTGGGGACCTATGGGCAAATTCCAATAGGTAAATTCACGGGGACGGCCCAAGTGAGCGTTCCAATGCACACTTTTAGTAGTAACAATCTATCAATCCCGATATCGGTGAACTATGCCTCAAATGGAATAAGGGTAGATCAACTTGCCTCGCACGTAGGTTTGGGATGGAGCTTGAGTGCAGGAGGGGTTATAACTCGCAGCCTCAGGGATGATCCTGATGAAGATGCGACTCGACTTATGGTTCCGGACTTCCCATTGCAATCTCAGGAGATGAGGAACTTCCTATCTGCGGCATATGATGGTTCAGGAGCTGCGGACACACAACCTGATTTGTTCTCATTCAATTTTAATGGATACTCGGGAACGTTTTATTTGGATGAATTTTCAAATCCAACGCTATTGAGCCCATCTCCGCTCAAAATAATCCATTTGAACAGCGTATCTGGCTCAGAACCTGATTTTAAAATAATAGATTCCAATGGCATCGTCTATTTCTTTGGGGGAGGCAATGCGACGGAAGAAGGCTTCAACCAGTCCTACAATTGCGGGACGCATTCTCCGCCTAGCAATATGGCTGATACCGCTTGGCATTTGACAAAAGTGGTACATCCATATGGAGATGAGATAGACCTTGTCTACGAATCTTATAACAACACCTATGATTCTGGAATTTCACAGACAATAACCAATACAATTGGAAACTGTGCTGGGTCTGGAGGCGCAGGTATACTATCCTCTATAGAAAACACGTGTGTATCCAGAGTATACTCCAAGGTAGCTCTTCTCAAGGAAATTAATTCAACGGTTTCTGGAAAGGTTGAATTTACCTATTCAATAGGGATACCGGGAGGGCAAAGCAGAAAATTGGATGTGGTAACAATTTATGACGTTAATGAAAGCCTGTTGAAATCCTATGAACTGGAGTATGAAGTGATAAATAGCGACTTGACTTATTTAAACCCCAATGCGGACATAGTAACGAAGGAAGAGGATAGAAAGCGTCTATTTTTGCGTAGAATCATTGAAAGTGGTAATGACGGTATAGCTCATCTTCCTCATATCTTTGATTACATCAGTCCTGAGCAATTTCCTCCTAGGTTGTCGTTTGCTCAAGACTATTGGGGCTATTTCAATGGAGCATCAACGAATACACATATGGTAAACGATCTATTGAACACACATTATTTCGACAACAACAATATTGTTTCCAACAGAAATGCGAATGGAACATACGGAGAAAAGGGAATGCTTCGAAGAGTAACTTACCCTACTGGAGGGACCAATGAGATTTTCTATGAATCACATACACGTTATGGAATCGAGAATATTAATACATCGACATCGGAATCGATAACTGTTGAGTCTGGAGAAGATTTTGGTACACACACGCAAAGTTTTACCCTCAATGATGCGATAACGGAAGACATAACGATTTATACATCCGCTCGACTTGAGAATTGCCAAGAATATCCCGATCCGAACAATTACCCTTTTAACATTCAAGGGACTTTGCAGGTCTTGGATGTTACAGATCCAACCAATATTGTTGCCTTGGGATTTTGGACAAACCCTCTTTTTCCACCAACGACGACATCTTGGACTGTGGAGGACATAAACACTCCTGATATAGTTCATCCATACGTAAAATTGATTGCAGGACGCGATTATAAATTTAGAATATCGGTGAATAGGCCTTGTTTGTCTGCTGGAATTACATTCAGCCACATTAGTTCTCAAACTACAAACAACAACGTGAAGACTGGAGGAGTTAGAGTTTTAAAAACGCATATCAATGATTTGAATGGAAATGTCCAAGTAAAAAAATACTTGTATTCAACACTAAACAATTTAAATGTGACTTCAGGAGTTGGAGAAAAACCCAGACCTCAATATTATCATAGCTATGATGCTGTTGTAGACAATTGTCCGGGTGGAGTCAATAACTATTCAATATCCTCAAATACATTGTATCCTCTTTACTCGATGCAAGGTTATCACATAGGTTACGAGTCGGTCATAGAAAGCTATGGGGAGAACTTTGAAAAAGGAGGTATAGAAACGAAGTACCACATTGTCTTGCCTCCATTGCCGATCTTTGTTGTTCCAGATGGGGAGCAAAACGAAATTCCAGGAACTTCCTACACAAATATTTTTGGGATAGGTAGAGAAAAGGAGCAAATCGTATTCCGTAAAGATGGGACACAATATATCACGTTAAGCACTAAGGAGAATACATATGCTCACGATAATACATTAGATAAGAGTATGAAGGTGTACGATGTCAGAAAGAAATGTTCAACAGGTGTAAATCCTTGTGGAGCTCTTTCTGATCCAAACTATTACAAATCCTTTAACATCAATGAGTCAAGCATCAACACTCAGTGGCACCATCTAAGCGAAAGTGTGGAGAAGCAATACGATTTGAATGGTCTAAACCCAGTCGTGACCACCACCAATTATTTCTATGACAACCCAGATCATATGCAGGTTACAAGAATCGAAGTATTGAATAGCCAAGGCCAAACGATAAGGACAAAGAACTACTACCCCGACGATGTGACATCGAGCACCTCGTTGGGCAACGATGACTTGACAACCAGTGAAATGGCTGCCATTTCACTGTTGCAATCCCCATCGGATATCAATCCATACGGCCAACACCGCATTTCAACACCCATCCAAACGGAGACGACGGTCGAAAGCGGCGGCGTGGCATTGTCCAAAAGCACGCAGCGAACCAGCTATAGGAACTGGGGAGGCAATTTGGTATTGCCGGAAACCGTCAAGACCT
>JAHDHI010000043.1 GCA_020631395.1 Bizionia sp. | reverse complement strand
AAACCTTTTTTATAAATTAGTAGCCTGATGTTGCACTTGTAACTTGAACCTAGGTGAAAAACAAAAGACTGAACAAGAAACGAAAATCTTAAATTATAAACTATCTTTGCACCCTCAAAATAGCATTGCAGTAGTTTGGATATAAAAGAAAGAAACGATGAGTAAAGAAAGTGGACAACGAAAAGGAAAGTCGGCACCAAAAGGTGGAAAGAGAGACCATAAGAAAAAATTTGTAAAAGGGAATGGACCTACAAAAAAGAAGGCAACACCTAAAAAAGCAAATGATTCCGATGAAATTCGTTTGAACAAATACATCGCAAATTCTGGAGTGTGTTCTCGCCGTGATGCCGATCTGCACATAGCAACAGGACTTGTTACCGTAAATGGAAAGGTGATAACAGAAATGGGTTACAAGGTAAAGTTGGAGGACGAAGTGCGTTATGATGGTGGACGTATAAACCCAGAACCCAAAGCATACGTTTTGTTAAACAAACCCAAAGGATTTGCTACAACTACTAGCGATCATAAAGGAAAGACGGTGATGGATTTGGTGGCCAATTCCACATCTGCCCGCATTAAGCCCATAGGACGTTTAGGACGCAACTCCACAGGATTGTTGTTGTTTACAAACGATGACAAGGTTGTAAATCGTTTTACCAATTCCAACAAGGGCGTAGAGCGCTTGTTTCATTTGGAATTGGATAGAAACCTAAAGTTGGAAGATTTAAAAAAGATTAGAGAAGGGGGACTAAGAGTAGAAGGAAAGACGATAACGGTTGAAGAGATAGACTATGTAGACAACAAGAAGAATGAGATAGGAATCAAGGTCAAAAATACAGGTAACACCATTTTGCATACCATCTTCGAATATTTGAAGTACGAGTTGGTAAGAATAGATTGTGTCGCCATAGCGCATTTAACCAAGAAGGATATTCCTCGTGGACATTGGAAACACTTGACAGAGCAAGAGATAAACACATTGAAGATGATGTAGGCATTGAAATGACTTGCTTATTTAACTAGTGTTACATCGTTTTCTGCAACACCATCAAGACCACAATTAAAAATTGTGGTTTTTTTTATTTAAAAAGCATTAAAAGTATTATTTTTATTTTTAATTTGTATTAGCATATTATTTAGCTGAACAAATTGAAACGTGTTTTTGTGTTCGGGTTTTTGAAAATTAGGAAGTCATCTTCAAAAGCAGCTTATCGTCTAAGTAACCGAATTTTAGAGCTAACTTCCGCATTTACGACCATTGTTGCCAGTCAGCACAATGATGCTTTTGTTCCGACTACGCAAAGGCAAATTCAAATTTGATATCCTTCATTATTTTATAATTAAGCGGTAAGTCCTTGTTTTAAGGCAAGCTTTTATTAGAGTTTGTTTTTTGAATGGAAATGGTTCTATCCTTATCATTGGTGGTAGTCAATTATGGGGGGCAAGCACGATACATTCAAGATAAAGACAGTATTACAATTCAATTTCACACCATTTAAAAATAATAATGAAGACAAAATATATAGATCTAATAAATCAAACTTACGATTTTCCGCAAGAGGAATTCACAATCGAAAACAATGCATTGAGCTTTCATCGCATAGACTTGATGAAATTGGTAGAAGAATATGGAGCGCCATTGAAATTTACCTATTTGCCACAGATTTCCAATAACATACAGCGTGCAAAAGAATGGTTTGCGAAGGCCATTGAAAAAAATGACTACAAGGGAAATTACAATTATTGCTATTGCACGAAGAGCTCTCACTTCAAGCACGTTTTGAATGAGGCATTGAAAAATGACATACACCTGGAAACGTCTTCGGCGTTCGATATCGACATTGTTGAAAAACTAAAGCAAGAAGGTAAGATAAACGATGATACTTTCATTATCAGCAACGGTTTCAAGCGTGCACAATACATTACCAACATAGCTAGGTTGATAAACGATGGACATAATAACTGCATCCCTATAATAGACAATTACGAGGAGATCGATTTGCTTTCCGAAGAAGTGAATGGAAAGTATGACATTGGTATTCGCATTGCTTCGGAAGAAGAACCCAAATTCGAATTCTACACCTCTCGCCTAGGTATCGGCTATAAGAATATCGTGCCGTTTTACAACAAGCAAATCAAGGACAATGAAAAGGTAAACCTTAAAATGCTTCACTTTTTCATAAATACGGGAATACGCGACAATGCCTACTACTGGAACGAATTGCATAAATGTTTGAAGGTTTACGTAAACCTAAAGAAGGAATGCAAGAGTTTGGACAGTTTGAACATTGGGGGAGGGTTTCCCATAAAGAACTCTTTGGGATTCGAATTCGACTATGAGTATATGATAGATGAGATCGTAAGCCAAATCAAGATAGTCTGTGAGGAGGCAGGAGTGGACGTGCCAAACATCTTTACGGAATTCGGGAGTTTCACGGTAGGGGAAAGTGGAGGAGCCGTTTATGAGATACTGTACCAGAAACAACAAAACGATCGTGAAAAATGGAACATGATCAACTCGTCTTTCATTACAACTCTACCAGATACTTGGGCAATAAACAAGCGTTTCATCATGTTGCCATTAAATCGCTGGGGAGACTCTTACGAGCGAGTGTTGTTGGGAGGGTTGACATGTGATAGTGATGACTATTACAACAGCGAACAAAATACGAATGCGATCTATCTGCCTGCCTACAAAAAGGAAAAACCATTGTATATCGGCTTTTTCAACACAGGAGCTTATCAGGAATCCATTGGAGGCTATGGTGGATTGCAGCACTGCCTGATACCTGCTCCCAAGCATGTTTTGATAGATAGGGACAAGGATGGCAACATCGAGACACAATTATTCAGAGAACAACAAAAAAGTGAAGACTTACTAAAAATTCTAGGTTATGCAAACTAAGACTTATGCTGGTATTCCTGAAGAGTTCGGGAAGCTGGAAACATCGAAAATCGTATTGATACCCGTGCCTTACGATGGCACGAGCACATGGCAAAAAGGAGCGGACAAAGGACCCGAAGCCTTTTTGGATGCCTCTGAGAACATGGAGCTATATGACATAGAAACAGAAACAGAAGTATACAAACAAGGGGTGTATTTGGCAAATGCGGTAACCGAGAACAGTTCGCCGGAAGCGATGGTGGAAGCCGTGCATCAGATTACCAAAAGTTACATAAGAAAAAATAAGTTCGTTACCATATTTGGAGGCGAACATTCCATTTCGATAGGTACGATCAGGGCATTCAGTGAAATGTTTACCAGCCTTACCGTGTTGCAACTGGATGCACATGCAGATTTGCGTATGGAGTACGAAGGTTCATCCTGCAACCATGCTTGCGCAGTTTACGAAGCAAGCCAAACGACCAATCTGATACAAGTGGGCATTCGTTCCATGGACAGTATCGAGACCACGGTAATGGACAAGGACAAGACGTATTTCGCACACGACATGGCAATGGATGATACATGGACGGATTCGGCAATAGATCAAATGACGGACAACGTGTTCATAACCATCGATTTGGATGCATTCGATCCATCCATACTACCAAGTACGGGAACACCAGAACCAGGAGGGTTGCTTTGGTATGAGACATTGGATTTCCTGAAACAGGTGTTCGAGGAAAAGAACGTGGTCGGTTTTGACATCGTGGAACTATGCCCAAACAAGAATGAAAGATCATCGGATTTCTTGGCAGCGAAGCTATACTACAAGATGTTGAGCTACAAATTCAAGAATGAAGGCATAGAAGATGACTTTCAAAGTGATTTCGAAGCCCCAAAAACAAAAAGCAACAATTCAAAATACAATGAAGAGGATGAATACTAAAGGCCCAATTTCACAATTTATCGAAACCCACTATTTGCATTTCAATGCAGCAGCCTTGGTAGATGCAGCAAAGGGATACGAAGCCCAATTGCACAATGGTGCAAAAATGTTGGTTTCCTTGGCAGGAGCAATGAGCACGGCAGAATTAGGAAAGAGTTTTGCAGAAATGATAAGACAGGACAAGGTACAGATCATTTCATGTACAGGAGCCAATCTTGAAGAGGACATAATGAATTTGGTGGCGCATTCTCATTATGAGCGTGTACCCAATTATAGGGATCTGACACCCAAGGACGAATGGGATTTGCTGGAAAGAGGATTGAATCGCGTCACCGATACCTGCATACCGGAAGAAGAAGCATTCAGACGTTTGCAGAAGCATGTTCATAAGATCTGGAAAGATGCCGAAGACAATGGTGAACGATATTTTCCACACGAATACATGTACAAGATGTTGTTGTCAGGTGTGTTGGAAGAGCATTACGAAATAGATTTGAAGGATTCTTGGATGTATGCAGCTGCAGAGAAAAACCTGCCTATCGTGGTCCCAGGATGGGAAGACAGTACAATGGGGAATATTTTTGCAAGCTATGTCCTTAAAGGGGAATTAAAGGCGAGCACCATGAAATCGGGAATAGAATACATGACGTTCCTGGCCGATTGGTATACCGACAATTCCAAAGATGGGATTGGCTTTTTTCAAATAGGAGGAGGTATAGCAGGGGATTTTCCAATATGTGTCGTACCAATGTTGTACCAAGACATGGAACGTACCGATACTCCCTTTTGGAGCTATTTTTGCCAAATAAGCGATTCTACGACCAGTTACGGTTCGTATTCTGGAGCTGTACCAAATGAGAAGATAACTTGGGGCAAATTGGATATGGACACTCCTAAATTCATAATAGAAAGTGATGCTACCATAGTAGCTCCACTAATTTTCGCCTATCTATTGAATCTGTAATATAAAATAAAAAAGGAAAATATGAAAAGAGTAATTGTTGACTATAAGAAACTCAATGAGGATATCTTGGATCTTTTGGTGGAAAAGTTTCCAGATGGCTATGGAGACCATCAAATAATAGCATTCAAGAATGCGAAGAATGAACTTGTCGAAGCGGTTGAAGTACGAACGGAAGATACCATCTATCTGGTTAAGGTTGGTGTACGCTTGGTGAAGGCGATGGAAGACTATGGAGATGACAACGAAGAAGATTTCGATGAGGATACAGAAGCTACGGATATGAATTTTGAAGACGAATAAAAATCTATATTTAAGACAATGGAAAAGGCTGTTTTTAAACGGTATGAAAATGGGTACTATACATTTGGCATTGAGAATGGTGAAGATTTGGTGTTTGAGGAGATAAATCCAAGAGTATTGCAACATTATGATTTGAAAACCGACAAGACATTGATTGGAGAGACATTCGAAATTTCTTATACCGAAAGATATGAGGATGATGAAGATGACCTTCTTGTCTATAGGATAGAGGCTTTGAAATGCTTATGATATATATGTTCTGTGTGCCAATCTTCACATATCCGTTGCCTTGCAATGGCATCAAGGAAAACCAAGGTTTTGCATCGATTTTAGTGAAGTGATCTCGAGACGACAAGCAAAAAAATGGTTTTAGCAGTGGAGGTTGTCGGGAAGACACCGAATATGTGATTAAGGTGAATATGAAGTTTATGAAGACAAAAAAACGACGATGAAGAATTATGATGAAGATTACTATGATGATCCAGAGACCATCCAAGATGCGTCAACGGGATCTAACAATGATAGCGATTGACAATGTATAGGGTTTTGGCATATCAATTGGCGAGCACCATCAACATCAAGGAAAGTAAAGGGCAACTGGTTTGGCAGTTGCTTTTTCAAGATAGCGATGAGTTGTTCTATAAGATATCCGAGGATGGTTTCATATACATGTTTCAATATGGAATGGTGAGCTTCTTCAATATAAAGGAAAATGAAATTAGCGAAGTATTGCAAATCATCAAACCATTTTGCAACAATTACCTTTTCGAGAAATTATCGGAAGAAGTCGAAGTATTGATTAAACCCAATACGCTGAAAGTGCAATTCAATCACATAGAGTTGCCAATGGTAAACGAGGAGATGATTCGATTGGTAATGCTCAATGCTTCACAATCCGTGGCATTGAACCGCTATTCTGAGATTACCGAAAAGCTATTGATAGAGACGAACAAGCACACCCTGTATTTGGAACAATATGGGAAGTTGGACATTTCCGGGAACAAGCTAAAGCGTTTCATTGGTAAGATATTGAACATTAAAAACCGAATTTCAGAGAACCTATATATTTTCGACTCCCCAGAAATAACATGGGATGATGAAGAATTGAACAAGCTGAACTCCGAATTGAAGAAAACCTTCGACTTGAAAGATCGCTATCGTTTAATTCACGATCGGATAGAAATCATAAAAGAGAACTTGGAACTCTTCAAGGACATAATGGATCATAAGGAAAGCAGTAGGTTGGAATGGATAATAATCATACTCATCGTCATAGAAGTGTTCGACATGTTTGTGGCCAAGTTCATCTAATAGCTGGTTTCGATTATTTGGGATTGCAAATGGCCTTGCTGAAAAGTGGGGTCATTTGATTTTTTTCTTTAGGATTAAATAGAATATTTCGTAAATTACAGTAAGGGAAATTCAAGAATATTCATTTTAACACCTTATGACCATGGATGCCAATTTTCACATTTCATTGCCTTGTGACAACATAGAAGATACCAAGGCCTTTTATCTGGACATCATCGGAGCAACCTCAGGACGGCAAGCAAAGAATTGGTTGGATGTCAATCTGTTCAATCATCAAATAACGTTCACAAAGGCCGGCAAGTTCAATTTCAACAGCCCCAACTATGTGTTTGAAGGCAAGATTCTACCTGCTTTTCATTTCGGAATAATCGTGGACGTAGACACTTGGGGTAAGATCTATACAAAGCTTCAAAACCAAAATTTGGAGTTGGTGACACAAGCGACCTTTTTAAAAGATAAAAAAGGAGAGCATCTCTCTTTTTTCATCAAGGATCCCAATGGTTACATATTGGAATTCAAAAGCTTCAAGGATAAAAGGGAAATGTTCGAAATCTAAGTTGAGATACAGAAAAGCCGCAACGTTAAGTTGCGGCTTTTTTTGTGCCTTGTTTTTATATGGAATCACAGGGTTTTACATAGTTGTTCACAATTGTTGGAGTAACTTCATTGACATACTTGCCTGCATAAACAGGATGTTTTCCAGAATAGGTGAAAAACTCTATTTTATTGTTGGACCTAAGATAATGCTTGATTGGTTTTCCATCTCTAAAAAATACGCTGTCATTGCATACCTCTACTTTTTTGAATTTTTTTAGACGAACCTTATCCAAGGATTCTTCCATATTCAAACCAGAACATCTTATTTTTTCGTAATGATCATCGACCCATATCATGCAATTCTTTTTGTAGTATTTTGAGATAAATGCACCAGCGACTATCAATAGTATGAAAATACAAGATACGCCAACACTTTTCATTTTACTTATTTCCTTTTTAAAGGTATCTATTTTTTCCTCATAGCTGTCTTTTAGGGCTCTTATTGTTTTCTCATATATTCTTCTAACTTCAAAATCCTTGAAGTTTTTATATCCTAAATATAGGCTTAGTATATCTAAGCTATAATCATTTGGAGTAGATCTATCTCCCGATTGTATGTAACCATCATAATATCGTGTTAGCGTTCTCTCGTTAATTTTGTTGTCGAGTTCTTGGTTGAGATATTTTGAAATGCCATAAGCGTTGGTTTCCTTAGAATCTTCTTTGACTTTTTCAAAGACTAATTCCATCAATTCTTGAATTAAATCTTCTTTTTTAAGATCTTCGGTAGAATCATTTTTCATAATTTAATGTATTGGTTATTAGTTTGTTGTGGTGTCTTGTGTTGGTGTCAAAACATTGACAAAGAGATGTCAAGCCAGTGTCTGTAATTATTTTTCAATTCTTCATTTTATTTGCTTCAGAAATATTTCTAAAAGCTGATTTGATTTCAAAAAACAAAATCGATTGAATCAGTTTTTCATTGAAGTTGAAAGCATACATATAGTAATGGAAAGTAACTATTTGTTTTGTTTTTCTCTTCAAACTTTCCAAAACGAGAAAGACGTCTTCTCTCTTTTTAGCGCGAGCTAAACAATAGCAATAAAGCATCTGAGAAAATCTCAGACAGCCACACTATTGCTCAATTCCAAAATTTTAATAAAATGAACAAAATATATTTATTATTACTTACGGTTTTCCTCAATTTGGCATTTTTTTCCTGTAACCCAACGAGTCTAACAGATGATGCCTTGATAGAACAAGCAGATAATTGTTGTGATGAGGAAGGAGATATTTTACCACCTCCACCTCCACCACCGTCACAAGGAGGTCGAAATTAGTAAGTATTTGAATTTTAGTTACTATTTTAGAGGGATGAAAACAATTAAAATATCATCCCTCTTTTTTTTTATCATAATTAATTCTTTTTTTTCTATGCATTGCGCTTTTGCGCAGCAATCAATAGATAGTTTGGGACATTATTATAAATTAACAATAAACCCTAAAACAAATAAAGATTTATTAAGAGCCTTAGCTTTTTTTGATAATCATAAGGAAATTGCTTTAACCAATAAAGACACCTTAGCAGCTGTTTATGATTTGAGAACTATTGCAATTATTCAAAATAAAATAGGTGCTTTAAACAATAGTGAAAACTCAGCTATAGAAGCTTTGAAAATTCTCGATAAATATAAATTTAATGATTCGATAAAGATAGAACCGAGATTGGGATTGTATAATCATTTAGGTAAAGTACTTAGGGAATTAAGGCAGTACGATAGAGCAATGGGGTATTATAATAAAGCTAGGGAAAATGCTACAACTTCTAAAGAATTTATAACTCTTGATAATAATGTAGCAAATACTTATATGAAATTAGAAAAGTATGATTTAGCAATTAATTATTTCAGTAAAGCTTATAATGAAAGTATAAAAATAAGCGATACATTAAGTATAGCAAGAGCTCAAAGTAATTTAGGGGTAGCTCAATTTGAAATTGGTGACTCAAAAGCATTATACAACTTAGAGTCAGCATTAAAGTTAAGGAAAGAGAAGAGTTATTTAGATGGAATATTTACGAGTTATTTACATTTGTCAACCTATTATAAACGTAAAAACAATAAAGATAAAGCTTTGTTTTTTGCAAGAAAGGCAAAACGAATAGCAGACTCGACAGGAAGCACTAAACAGAATATAAATGCCTTATCAGTTCTTGTGGATTTAAAGATTGATAGAGACGTTATTGAGTATAAAAAGCTTAGCGACAGTCTTTCTATATCCGAGCGTTTATTAAAAAATGAAGATGCTTCATATAAGTATGATTTAGATAAATTGAAAGGTTTGGCAGGTGATTATTTATCAAAAAGCGAAGATCAAAAGAAACAAAAAGAATTTTTTCAGATTTTAATAGCCTTATTATTGCCTACTATTGTTTATACTTACTATATATTAAAATCCAAACACAAAAAGAAAACCCTACAGGAAGTCTACAATACCGAAAGCCGTATTTCCAAGAAGGTACATGATGAGGTTGCCAACGACGTGTTTCAAGTTATGACGATGTTGCAAGGCAATACTAGCGTAAGCGAAAAGGTGATAGACGATCTGGATCATATCTATGACAAGACCCGAAACATAGCGAAGGTACATAGTGTATTGGATTATGAAGGGGATTTCAAGGATACCTTGAACGATTTGTTGTTGAGTTATGACAATGAGATGACGAGTGTCATTGTAAAGGACATTGCCAAAATAAATTGGGGAGCCACTTCCAAGATGAAGAAACAGACCATTTACAAGGTGTTGCAAGAATTGATGGTAAATATGAAAAAGCATAGTGAAGCAGAAATCGTGGCTTTGACCTTCAAAACGATTAGGAAGAAAATCGCAATAGCCTATAGTGATGATGGTGTGGGAACCAATCTTAAAAAAAGCACAGGATTGCAGAATGTGGAAAACCGTATAAAATCCATCAAGGGAACGATTATTTTTGAATCGGAAATCAATAAAGGTTTCAAATCTAAAATCACTGTATAAAGTATGTTTAAAAAAGTATTGATAGTAGATGATCATGCAAGTGCCAACAGTGGCGTATTGGAAGTGCTTGATGGTTTAAAAATAGAAAGAGAGCATATATATAAATCACAATATTGCGATGATGCCCAGTTAAAGATGAAGAGAGCGGTCTTGGATGGAGAACCTTTCGATTTGTTGATTACCGATTTGTCATTCAGGGACGATCATCGTCCAGAGAAGCTAACTTCGGGAGAAGCATTGATAAAAGCCTTGAGAGTGGATTACCCGGAAATGCCGATCATTGTATTTTCCATGGTGGATCTTCTTCAAAAGGTTAGGATGTTGGTTAACGAACATCAAGTAAATGCATACGTGTGCAAAGGTAGGGAAGCTTCAAAAGAACTAAAACAAGCCATAGAAGCAGTAAGCAACAAACAACGATTTCTATCCCAACGTGTGCAGAATGCCTTGAGCACAAAAAACAATTTGGAAATAACCGATTTCGACATAGAGTTGGCAAAACAACTCTCCTTTGGCAAGTTGCAAAACCAAATTAGCGATTACTTCAAAGATAACGACATCTCACCAAGCAGTGTAAGCTCCATAGAGAAACGCTTGAACAAACTTCGCATACAATTCAAAGCCGACAATGCTACGCACTTGGTAGCAAAGATGAAAGATCTTGGCTTGATATAACTTCCTCCTTCTTCCTGCTCCCAGTATGGAAGAAAACCAACAATTATCATATTTTTTAGTAGTGTTACGGTAACCCGTAAGGATTGCTCTTGCCTAGGATTTAGTTTTGAGTATTATTAATTTAAAATATTTAAAACAATGGCAAAAGCTAAGTTTACAATCAAGAAAAGCAGCAATGATAAATTTTATTTCAATTTGCATGCAACGAATTCCAAAATTATTGCAACGAGTGAAATGTACGAGACAAAAGATGGTTGTGAAAATGGGATTGAATCTGTTAAAACTAATGCTCCAAATGCAGAGATTGACGATCAAACCAAATAATTGTTGATTATTCTTTTAAAGCCTTACGGAGTTCCGTAAGGCTTTATTGTTTTATGGCTGTAAGTTTGAAGTATTAAATCCATAAAATTTGAAATTATGAACAAGCAACCTCAAAAGCCAACAAATTGGCCAAGTAGAAATCCAGGGAAACCTTCAGAGCCAAGAAGAGATAACAATCCGCCAAAACCATCAAAACCAATTTTAAAATAAATTAATAATGGCAAAGAAAACCGTACCTGTAAAACCGCATAAAAGATCAAAACCTTCCCCTATTCCAAGAGTAAACCCAGATAAACCTAAGCCAGGACCAAAGACGGTTCCTGTAAAGCCTCACAAGAGAACACCACCAAAGTAGAAGTGATTATGTGTTTTATAATTAAAGCCTTACGGAACTCCGTAAGGCTTTATCATTTAATGGATTTAGATTTGAACTATTATAAATTTTTAAAACATATAAAATATGGCTAGCTATTATGTAAACAAAAATGCCCAAAGTAATGGAGATCATGAAGTTCATAAATCAGGTTGTTCTTATATGCCCAATATAGAGAACAGAATGTATTTAGGGGATTTTAATAATTGTAAAGATGCGGTTAAAGAAGCAAAGAAAACATATCCGAAATCAAATGGATGTTATCATTGTTCTAAAGAATGTCATACTTCATAAATAGTATTCTGTTTTGAATTATTACTAAAAGCCTTACGGAACTCCGTAAGGCTTTATTGTTTAATGGATTTAAGTTTGAGAAATTAATCTTTTAAAAAATGAAATTATGAGTAAGCAACCACAGAAACCAGCGAATTGGCCAAGTAGAAATCCAGGGAAGCCTTCAGGACCAGGAAGAGATAACAACCCTCCTAAACCAACAAGGCCATATGAGCCATCTAAGCCAAATTTGAAATGAATTAGAGATGGAGAAATACGCTGTATTATCAAGCCTTACGGAATTCCGTAAGGCTTTGTTTGTTAATGGTTTTAAGTTTGGAGTGTTATTAATCTTTTAAATAAACAAATCAATGAATCAGGATCATTTATTACAAGACGAAAAGGTAATTACCAAATCTAAAGAAGGGAGTACCATACTTACCAACTATAGAATTCAATACTCCGATAAAAAATGGGGAAAGGCATATACCTCCAGTATACTTCTAAAAAACATAAGTGCTATCGAAATTAATTATAGAAGTAACGTGCTGTTGTTAATAGTAGCAGCATTGAGCTTCTTTGGCGTTTTGATGGTTGGGGAAGGATTAATATTAGGAATATCAATTTCTACAATATTCCTTTTAATTTTTCTGTTGACAAGAAGGCATTATGTATCCATATCTTCCAATGGAAGTGTGAAAATCAACCTTCTCATCAAAGGAATGAAAAGTAATAAGGTGTTGGAGTTTTTAAACAAGATAGAGCAAGCAATAATTGATAATGATGCTTTAGGTATTTCTGAAAGAAAACAACAATCCAAGAATCAAATTGTCAATATGCAATAATGAAAGCACTATTACACAAAAACAATACGAGAATAGTATCCATAATTTGCGCTGTTCTATTGTTCATCGCAACATTTCATTGGCCAATCAAATACTATACTTTTTTGAGGATTGTCATTTTTTTGGGAGCCATTTTGGTAATCATACCGCACAATGTAAAACAATTGCATTGGACAGTGATCTTTTGCATCATAGCTGTCTTGTTCAACCCGATTTTTCCAATACATCTGCATATGAAATCACATTGGATCCCCATAGACATCGCTTCTGGAATACTTTTCCTGTTGGAGGCCTTCATGCAAATGCCAAAGCGCAAAGAGAAGAAGACAAAGGAAGCAAAAAAAGCATATAGCAGAGATAAAATTTACTAACCACAACAAATATATAGAATATGGAAAAGACTACGATTCCAATGGAACTGAAGAGTCACTTTTTGCGATTGTATCAAATGGCGTTGTCCGATGACAACTTCAGCCATTTGGAAATGCAATTGCTCTACAAGTTTGCTCAAGAAAGAGGCGTTTCGCAATTAGAATTGGAAAACATATTGACAGGGCATTCCGGCAAGGTGACCATTCCGGAAAGCATTGAAAAGAGAATAGAATACCTCTACGACTTTGCATTGATGATTTGGGCAGACGACATCGTGACCGACGATGAAAGAATCGCTTTGAACAAGTACATCCTGAAGTTTGAATTCTTGGAGGAAAACGTAGAAGCACTTTCTACCTACCTCTTGGAAAATGCCAAACAGGATACACCCAAAGAAGCCATTTTAAAAGAACTAAAAGAATAAGCCATGGGACTATTGAAAAAACTAACACAGTTGACATCTCAGAATGGAGCAATGGATGTCGTGAAACCAGAAACTGTCGAGAAACCAAAAATAACCTATCACGAGGACGGTTATAAGGTTTCGGAGGATTGTTCTGGAAACACACATAATTTACAATCTTCATTGGGAGCACTTTATCAAGCATTCGAGAAAAAATGTAAAGAAGACTTCATAGATCAAGAGCGGTTGAAACAGCCGTACATAGCCGAACTAAAAGGAAAGAAAACCACATTGTTGAACAAAGATGAGGAACTCGGTAGACTAGAAAAAAAGGTGGATGGCATAAATGTAGAAATAGATGGCTTGAATCAAGATTGTAGGAAGGTAAAAACAAATCCCGAGGATTATTTGGTGGATGTCGACAAGAAGGCAAGTGCTAAGTTTTGGATAGGAATAAGTTTCCTGTTGCCATTGGCGGCCTATATTTTCGTGTTTTACATTTCCACGTCATTCTCTGCATTCTTCAGGGAGTTCGATCCAGATACCAGTTTGTTCCAAGGTATGTTCGATCCACAAGCTCTATCCAAGGCCTATGAAGCAGGCTGGTTGGAATTGGTGTTCATTTTGTTCATTCCCTTCGTGTTTTTTGCATTGGGTTATCTAATACACATGTTTCAAGAAAAACGGAGTCTGGCCAACATATTTAAAATAGCTGCACTATTTGTAATCACATTTGTATTCGATGCGATCTTGGCATATTTGATAGATAAAAAACTATATGATCTCAATAAAACGTTCGATAGTGAGGCATTCGACATATCGGTAGCCTTCCAAAGCGTCAGTTTCTGGGTCATCATATTTGCAGGCTTTGTATCCTACATCGTTTGGGGTTTGGTTTTCGACTTTGTGATGAAGGAACATGCCGATAGGGACAAGATAAAAGCTTTCATCAAGGAAAGAAAGGAAGCCATTTTCGAAAAAGAAAGGAAGCGAACTAAAACAAAAGAGCAAGTAACGAAGATAGAAGATGAGGTTTCAAAGACAAAGACCAGAATCACCGAGCTTCAAAACATAATAGATGGTTTCATACTTCCAGTCATGAATTACAAGTCGCTGTCCACCGAGTATCTTCAAGGTTGGCAGCACTATATCTCTTCAGCTTTGCGAATGGGAAGAGATGAGAAGGATGCCTTGCTTCAGGAATGTAGAAAGACATACGACAAGCACATTAAAGACTTGGAAATAGATACGGATACGTATCAAAACAAAGTATACACCAAAACCCTATGATTATGAGTAGTACAAAATATTATTTGCATTATGCTTTGTTGATGGTCGGTCTAGTCCTAATAAGCTGTACAAAAGAAAAAAAAGAAACCCTAGACGAAGATTATATCGTGAAAAGGGAATCTGTGGCTAATAATTCGAAATGCCCAGAATACATCCTCAAAGAAAAAGAGAATAATCTGAACATAAGTATTCTTTTGGACTTGTCCGATAGGATCGAAGACCAGAAAACAAAGGAAAGGGATTCTGCATACCTATCCAGTTTGGCCAAGGTCTTTGTAAATCATGTAAAGAGTAAGAAGTTGATACTGTTGGAGGACAAGATGCAATTGTTCTTCAATCCGGAACCATCGGACGACAAGATCAATGACATTGCCGAGAAGCTAAGAGTCAGATTTACAAGGGAAACCTCCAAGGAGAGTTTGACAGAAGCACAGACTTTATACGATGAACATCCTTCGCGATTGTATGCGCTTGCGCAAGATGATGCAAAGGAAGCAGGAGGTTATCCCGGTTCGGACATTTGGCGATTTTTCAAGGACAATGTCAAAGATTATGTCATGGACGATTGCCATAGAAACATTTTGGTACTCCTTACGGATGGTTATATGTACTACGATGGGACTGTGATGAAGGAGAAGAACAAGACGTCTTATTTGACACCTAGGAGTTTAAAGGCTTTGCAACTCAACAAAAGTAATTGGGAGCAAAAAATAGAAGATGGACAATTGGGATTCATTCCAGCAAATAGTGATTTAGATGATTTGGAAGTACTAGTCATCGGCATTACAAGTCATAACGAAAACCCTTATGCAAAGGATATTATGGAAGTCTATTGGAGAGAATGGTTTGATGCAATGGGGATAAAGAAATATAAAATCAAGAATGCGGGATTGCCTTCCAATATGGAGAAAGTGATGTCGGATTTCATACAAAAGCGATAATTATGGGATTTAAATTTTATAGACGCATAAAATTAGGAAAGGGATTGGGCTTAAATGCAAGCAAATCTGGAATACGAGCTAGTTACAGAAACAAGCGAGGATCCATAAACAGTAAAGGATATTCCATTAGAACTGGCATTCCTGGATTGTCTTATGGGAAGAGCTTTGGGAAGCGCAAGAGTGGTGGATGTGTTCTGACATTGTTTGTCTTCTGTGCTTTGACGATAACATTGATTTCATGTTCAAAAACGGAAAATGAACCAATGGAGATGGAGGTGTCTCCGTGTTTTGACACGAATTGTTCAGATTATACTTCACAAGCTGCTGCACAACTAGCCTTCGATGCAGATCCAGATTGCAGAGGGGATTTGGATGCGGACAACGATGGGATTGCTTGCGAAGAACCAGGAAATGGTGTGACCATATGTCCAACGACATCCAACTGTGGCTGTTCAAATAAATCGAAAGCAGAATGTGAAGCCTCTCCCTGCTGTAGGTGGATCGTAGGAGAAGGTTGTTATTGCGATTAAAAAATATAAACATAAAAATTTATGGAATTACAAACAAAACTAAAAGCTCTGGCTGATAAGATAAATCAGCTAAAGGAAAAGATAGAGACGGAAGAATCAACAAAGCATGCTTTTGTACTCCCATTCATCAATGCATTGGGATATGATACCTTCAACCCATTGGAAGTAGTTCCTGAATTCACTGCAGACATCGGTTTGAAAAAAGGAGAGAAGGTGGACTATGCGATCTTTCAGAATGAAACCCCTATTCTTATCATAGAATGCAAACATTGGAAAGAAGATTTGGATGCTCACAATTCTCAGTTGTTTCGATATTTCCACGCGACTAAAACACGATTTGCCTTGCTTACAAATGGCGTTCAATATCGTTTTTATACAGATTTGGAACACGCAAACAAAATGGATGCAAAACCATTCTTGGAGTTTGACATTGTCAAAATAAAGGACAATGAAGCTCACGAAATATCAAAGTTCCATAAGTCGAATTTCGACATAGACAAGATAGTCAACAATGCAAGTGCCTTGAAATATACCAAAGAAATCAAGAAATGCATAGCTGAAGAAATTGTAACGCCTACCTATGATTTTGTGAGATTGTTTGCAAACAAGGTCTATGATGGAAGGTTGACGGAAAAAGTAATGGTCGAATTTACAGAATTGGTTCAGAAGGCATTCAGTCAAACCGTGAATGAAAAAATAAATGATCGGTTGAATTCGGCATTGAACAAAGAAGCTGAGAATCAACAGGAAGATATCCTTGAAATTGATGAGGAAGATTC
Source organism: Bizionia sp. (assembly GCA_020631395.1). Lineage (GTDB taxonomy): Bacteria > Bacteroidota > Bacteroidia > Flavobacteriales > Flavobacteriaceae > JAHDHI01. Next base: position 24,650 of record JAHDHI010000043.1, on the reverse strand, counting down.
CAGAATTGTAACTACAGAAGAAGAATTGGAAGGATTCAGGATAGTCGTAGCCATCTTACGTAGAAAATTGGCTGTAGATAGAATTGCCCATCGCGATACACAATCCTATTTTGGAATCTTGTTGGACGACAACAATAGAAAACCATTGTGTAGACTGCATTTCAATGGCGGAAAAAAGTACTTGGGGCTTTTCGACGAGAACAAAAGAGAGACAAAGGAACACATTAATAATATTGATGACATCTACCAATTTGAAGAGCAGTTGTTGAAAACGATAGATATGTACGAATAATATTTCTCATAAGAGAAAAATCTAATGTCTATTTTATATGATAATTATAGTTCAGGCGTGATACCGAATTTATTAAGGAATCACATAATGGCAATCAATGCCTATGGAAAAAAGAAATATAAATTTTAAAACAAAGAACAAATGAGCTTAATGGAAAAATCAGACTTACACTACAAGGATTACAAATGGACTGCCATAGAAGGGGATGATCCAAAAGTAACAGGGAAACCAGACAGGACCTTTTTAAATAGAAACGAAGGATATGAAATATTGTACTTTATAAACAAGCTTTCTGAGATTTTTGGGTTGAAAAAGATGGCTTCTGCAACAAAGATGGAGAAGATGATAAGAGAAGAACTGCCAGGCAGCATCAGAAGTCAGGAAAACATAAAAAAATGGATAGAAGAAAATTGGGAGACAAGTAAACTCTAAAGAACCTATAATTTGAAAAACAAGAAAAAATCTCACTATGAAACTTAACCAACTCATAAAACTAGTTTTCATATTCTTGTCATATCTAGCATTTCCTCAAGAAGTGATGGATGTTGCAAACCTGAACATAAAACTCTCTTTGGAACAAACAGCAGATCATTATTATGCCTTTGATGAAGGTGATGAAATCATCATAAACTTCAACATGGTAAAAGGGAGGCATATGAAATTGTTTGAAATAACAGCGTTGCCATCCAATATCAAGTTGACGGAATTTAAAGCAAACAAATTAGAAAACAGAAAGATCAAGGTGACCAAAAAAGGAGTCTACCGTTTTCGTGTATTTAGTTCTTCCATAACAAACCGTGTTTGCAATTTGAGAATACAACGTAAACCTTCCAAAGAAGGAAATGTAGATTTCAATACAGATTGGAAGTGGAATGTCGTTAAAGATTCAACTTACATTCCTTATCAAAAAGATAGTTTGGTTGGGTACAATACTGTTAAGTATAAAGAAGTGGTAAGGGAGTTAAAGGAAACGAAGTTTGAAGAAGTGTTGTTGCTTGATCGCTTGGAAAAAGTACATTCAGTGTATAATACAAATAAAAGTAGAACTTACATAAAGGTGATTTTACCATTGACAGAAACGATGGGATTAAAACAAGAAAAAATATTGGCGTGGTCATATTGGATAGGGATAGGTAAGAAATCTCAAGAGGCATATAAACGTAATGTAAAGGCATTGGCAACATTATCAAAAGGGATCGTAACTGCATATACTTCGCCTTTGGGTGCTTATACGATGGGAGCCATCAATGAGTTGTTTATAAATAATTCAGGACAGGACATTCAGTTCTATTTTATGAATGATAGCAACAATGCTGAACAGTTTATGAATTATCAACAGTTTTTACAGTTTGACAATGGGAAAGTTATAAATTCTTACGGAAAACATTTTAAACCAAATAAAGGAGTCTTTTATATTGGATTATTTAATGACAATGAAATCATACCGGTAAATGTAGATATAAAAGTTGTTGCTATAAAAGAAATCAAAATCTATGAAAATGTTACATATGATAGAGAAAAGCAAGAACCGCAATATGTTGCATTGGACAAAAAAAGATTGGAAGTAAGAGAAACACGTTTTAGAATTCCCGTAGAATGATATGAAACCTAAGAAACTACAAAAAACAACGATGGTATTGTCCGTTGTGTTGGCTTTCTTTTTGGGAAGGGAATCCAAAGGTTTCAATGCCCATGAGGAACTGCAACCTAATTACGGACAGGAATCATACAAGTCTTATTTTTTGAATGGAGGATATTATGATGGTAAGATTTTAAGACTGGTGGAAAATGACAAGGATACGGTTTACCGTTGCGGAAAAAGCAAGATATATCATCCAACATTGAAGCACGGGTCATTCAAGATTTGTAGGTCCAGAATCACAAAATTGACGATAGGTAAGGCAAAACGATTAGGTATGCGACGCTGCAAGTGCAGCGATTGATTTTCAGTGTTTCAGATCATTGATTTTTATTTCAACATAAGTCTTTTTACCTTTTTTAAATTTTCGATGAAACAACTTGAATGGGAACATCCATTTTCTTTTATCTGCTCGAAGGGCTTGAAGGAATAGTCGTTTGTTGTATTGTACATTGGGCGAAAATATAGGGGCAGTTTGTCTTGAAGACGACTTCCTCTCCAAAACCATTATTCACCACATGTTGAATTCTAAACCAAAATTGGGTTTGTCATCGTATAAGAAGTATAAATTCTATATGGTTGAAAAGTACCAAGGACATACTGTGGTATTCATAAAAGCATAATGACATATATCTATTGATTATTGAAGTGATTTTACTTACAAGTTTATTTTCATAAATGGGGACTTAATACATTATACATTGAGTCTACTCGGCGTCTGCCTTAGAGTGATGCATTTTGACTGTTGCAGTTTGTTTCTTGATCATGTGAATGTGTTTGGTTTTGTGGTGATTGTGGTGTGTGCTGTGTATCGGCTAACTGTATGGGATGATAACTTAAAACCCCTTAAAAATGAAAAGAACATCAAAAATTGTTTTTGCGTTCTTGTTTGCTGTCAATTTAATTTCAGCTCAAGAAGATCAGAATGTACCCGAAGCCAATTGTCGTGCCAAAGAAAAAAATGACGAGCACTTCCAAAAGACCCCCGAAGCATATGGAAAATATCAAGATTTCAATGAGTATACGCGAAATTTCGTAGACAATGGAAACAAGTCACAAATGTCTGCTGCATATGTGATTCCAGTCGTATTTCATGTGTATGGATCTCTACAAAATGGAGATGTCGTGGATTATGAAACCATTGTAAATTCACTCAATCAAGTAAATGAAGAATTCCAGGGATTAAATGCAGATTATAATACGGTAGATCCCAACTTCATAGGGATCCGATCTACACTCGACATTGAGTTTAAATTGGCTCAGGTAGATCCAAATGGAAATTGCACCGATGGAGTGATCTTTCATCCCGTTGCATCTGGACAAGGAAACTATGGAAACTCGACAGTGTCGGCAGATTCATGGGATAATTATAAATATGCAAATGTTTACATTACCGCAGATCTCTATGGAGATGGAGCATCCAATAACTCAGGTGTGGCCTGGTACCCTGATACGACAATGTCAGATATGGGAATTGCCCGAATTGTTTATAACGGACAATATTTAACAGGGAACACAAATCAGGAATTTGCATCCACGTTAACACATGAGTTTGGACATTGGTTAAATTTGATCCATACTTTCGAAGGTGGTTGTCAAGATGGTGATGAGGTTGCGGATACTCCATCAGAAAACATTGGTGGAGATTGCACGGAAACGGTAGATTGTGGACAGAACATAAATTATGAGAACTACATGGGATACAATGGTGCTCAAGGATGCTACAAGATGTTTACCCAAGGGCAGGTGAATAGGATGTTGGCAGCATTGACACATCCTTCAAGACAACCATTGTGGCAACCTGATAATTTGACGGCGACAGGAGTAAATGATACTGGAGGGGCTGCCATTGTAGATGCGAATGAATTGTTGGAAGCTTTACCCAATGATGGAAGTTTTGACACTATTATCAATGTCACCCTTTCTGATGCCGCCTTTTCAGTCACGGGACCATTGACTGAAGGAACGCATTACAATGAAACATTTCCGACGGGTTTAAGTGCAACGGTAAACGTTGTAAACGATACGCAGGCTACGATAACGATTGATGGAAATGCAATTGATCACGCCTCTGGAAATGTGAATGCTTCCATCGATTTGCTTGGGGCTTCAATCGTAGGAGGAAGTTCGAGTTTACGATGTGCTTCCATAGGTTGGAGTTTGAAGTTTTATGATCCATATAAAATCGAATATGTGGATATCGATGACATTACCGTTAATGCTACGGACACATGGATTTATTTTGATGTTTCCGAAGGAGATGCCACCGGTTTCGGAGCTTGGTACGATGGCGGGAAATTACGAGTAGAGACCTATCAAAAACCATTGGTTTCCGAGGAGCAAACGAGAAACATTACCTTGTTGCCATTCAATACCCTCATTAGTACAGCAAGTAATTGGGTTGATGGTGGAGCCTATCCCGATGAGCATGATCTTAGAACAGAATCCTATACCGTTTGGGATGATCAAGAAGCTTATTTTGGTTTTTCCGTAGATATAGATGCAAGACCTATTTATGGATGGTTTAGGGCACGTGTCAATGCAAGTGGGACAGAGTATACCATATTTGATTATGCATACAATACAGAACCCTATGGAGATATTTACACTGGACAAGAAGTGCTTTCTACAAATGATTTGTCGGAAAATGACTTTGGTATTAAAATTTATCCCAATCCTTTTGACAATGGTTTTTACATTGACAAGGGAAGTTTGATCAATGAAGATGTTAGAGTGACCATACATACTGTTTTGGGGCAAATTGTCTATGAGGAAGCGTTTGATGATGTCTCCAACAACACAATTTCGATAAACAATGTTCTTGATGCAGCAGGAGTCTATTTTGTTAAAGTTGTTTCTGGTACTGAAAAGACGATTACCAAAAAAATAATAAAAAAATAATGATAAGGCATTGTTGAAAGTATCGATATGGAGTGGGATAATTCCCATTGAGTGAATTATTCTGCTCTTTATCATTTAGAAATCATACAAATGTCATTGTGGTTTCAATCTTGTCCTTTTAAGGAAAAATACCTCCCAAATGAAAAAGCCATAGACGACTGCATATTCCAAGCCTATAATCCATAGGTTTTCAGTATGGTCAGAATTGGCATAGGCCAAATAGCTCATGATGCCTATGAAACTCCAAACCACAGGGAATCTATAGTTTGTAAATACACTTAAGGCCAATATAGTTGCAATGTACCAAGGGTGCACGGTCGTACTCATAAAAAGATAGAATGCAAATGCAAAAAGCATGGCCGTAATGAGTTGCTTCGTCGTATTGTTTTTTTTGAGCAATGCAAGGCCAACGATAAAAAGGAATACCATGACAGGTAGAATCTTTCCAATGATGGCAATTTCGTTCCAGCCTCTAAACCAATACCCGATGGTTCTAGCGAGGTAGTATATGCTGGCATTGAATTCAAAATTCCCAAACCAAAGCCCAACGGTCTTGGAATAGTTGTCTATGAACACGGAAGAGAAAAAAGGAAAGAACAATAGCAGTGTAGAGATCCCGACTATTGAGTAAAAGGCAATCAATCTTTTTACTCCAGATATGGTGATGCTCCCTTTTTCATTATGATTTTCATTGGTTACGAACCACCAAAAGAACAAAGGTAAAAATATGAGCGGGACTAGTTTGGTTGCTATGGAAAATGCAAAGACGACTGCAGCCCATTTCCATCGTTTGCAATGTAACAAGTACAAACTCCAAACGAGAAAGAAGATCATGACGCCTTCAAAGTGGAGGTTGCCTGTCAATTCAATGATTGTGAATGGATTTAAAATGTACCAAAAGATATTGTGAATGGGGAGTTTAAGTCTTTCTAAAAGTTTTTTGCCATAAAATAGCGTTCCAAAGTCGGCAGCAATTATGAGCAAACGCAATACCATGACAGAACCAACAATGCTCTTTCCTGCAAACAAGGCGGCCACGGAAAAGCACAATTGATTTATTGGAGGGTAATTCGTGAAATGACCGGCATTCAAACTTTGCATTCCAATGTATAACTCTTGAGCTTGTGCTACGGGAAGTTTACCGATGTTTATAAAAGATTCCGGTGTGTACAAATAAGGATTGAAACCTTGCAGAATCATGCGCCCATCCCAAAGGAAACGATAGAAGTCTTGAGAAAGGTTGGGAATGGCTAAAATGAAGATGGCTCTAAATAAAAAGGCAGAGATCGTCAAAAATTTGAAATTGCCCTTCCCCATTTGCATCAACTTGTAAAATAAAAAGAAGAGTGCTGTGTAAAGAGCAATGAGCTTTATGTAGTCGGTCCGAGCTAGATCGTATGCAAATGCACCATAAAACAAAACACTAGTCAAAACCAATAGCATTGGAATTTTGTTGAGCTTTAAAAATGTAGTGTTTACAAGCATTGCTTTAAGTGATTATGGCATATCCTGTTTGTCTGCAAACCAGTCTTTGGTCGCAATATGCTTTCGTCTATGGTCAATATAAATGACAAGTCCAATCTTCCAAAACGAAACATTAGGGTGTTCGATTATGCCTTGGAGGTCAACGACTTGAAAAACACATAGCCAAAACCTAAAAACAACATCAAATGAAATGGGAACAATCCAAAATCACCACCTTGGTCACCAACGATGAATGCACTATACATGCCAAATGCAAAATAAATCATTAGAAGTCCTTCGAAAATAACATTCAAGGATATGTTCTTTCTCAAGTATTTGTTGCCTTTCCAGCTATCCTTCAGTGTATTGATGTTGAATTTTGGAGTACGGACAAATTCGCTGCGCTTCCCTATGTGACCTTCTAGTACAGCTATGGAATTGTGCAAGGAGAATCCCATTGCAATGGAGAAGAAAGTAAAGAACAAAATGACGTACTGTACAAAATTCTTGAGACCACTACCATAAGTCCGTCTATACATTGACCAATAGCAAACAAAGAATATGACCGTACTTATCACAAAGAAACTCATTACATAGAAGTAGGGTTTCAAGTGGGCATATTCATTTTTTATGTATAACATTGGAATACTCAAAATGCCGACGATAAGAACATTTAAAAACATGGTGCTGTTCAATAGATGAAGAACACCGTGCATTTTGGTCTTTGCAGAAATGTTTTTGCTGCCAAGTACTTTCCAAAGCATCTTTCTAAAGTTTTCGGCACCACCTTTGTTCCATCTGAATTGTTGGGAACGAGCAGCACTTATAACAACAGGCAATTCTGCAGGGGTGTGTACGTTTTCCAAGTACTTGAATTTCCAGTTCTTCAATTGTGCCCTATAGCTGAGGTCTAGATCTTCGGTCAACGTATCGCCTTCCCAGTTACCAGCATCTATGATGCATTCCTTGCGCCAAACACCAGCAGTTCCATTGAAGTTGATAAAGTGACCCTTGCTGTTTCTCCCAACTTGTTCAAGTGTAAAGTGGGCATCCAAGGCAAAAGCTTGAATTTTCGTCAAGATGGAATAATTCCTATTGATGTGTCCCCAACGTGTTTGTACGACACCTATCTCAGCATCTTTGAAGTGGGGAATCGTCCGTTTCAACCAATCGGGTTCAGGAAGGAAGTCTGCATCGAAAATGGCAACGAATTCTCCTTTTGCGATTTCCAATCCTTCTTTTAGTGCTCCTGCCTTGAAACCTTGTCTATTGGCACGACAAATGTGTACGATGTCCAATCCGGATTGCTTCAGCTTTTGAATTTGTGAAGCTGTGGTTTTTACCGTTTCATCGGTAGAGTCATCCAACACTTGAATTTCCAATTTGTCCTTTGGGTAGTCTATGAGCGAGATGTTTTCCAATAGACGCTCCATTACATACATTTCGTTGAAGACAGGAAGTTGTATGGTTACATACGGTATTTCTTCAGCGTTTGTAAAATCGAACTTAGGACCTTTATTTTGCTTTTTTTGAGCAGAGATGTAGTTGAAAAGTAAGTTTAGCTGCGCCAATGCATACATGAATATGAGTATTAACGCTGTTGAGTAAATGACGATTATAATGGTTTCTAAAATCACTTTTTAAAACTGTATTTAAATATCCAACCTAAAATTTTAAATCCTGCAAATATAGTACCTTTTACCGTACCAGACACTTTGGAAACACCAATTCTTTGCTTGTACCTTACTGGCATTTCAACATATGACAAATTCTGTCTCAACGCCTTGAGTTGCATCTCCACCGTCCAACCATAAGTCTTGTCTTGCATGTTCAAAGCCAACAACTTGTCGTACTTGATGGCTCTAAAGGGACCGAGATCCGTATATTTCGCACCAAAGAACAACGACATTAAAAATGTGGCGAGCCAATTCCCAAAGACTTGTTGTGGTGTCATGGAGCCTCCTTCTCGGAGCTGTTTTACTCGGCTACCAATTACAAAATCGATATTGTCATTTGTAATGGGAGCAACAAGTTTGGTCAATTCTTCAGGGTAATCGCTATAATCCCCATCCAAAAAGACAATGACATCAGGTTTGTCCTGTTGTTGTGCTATGTAATGCATCCCCTTTAAACACGCATAGCCATATCCTTTGTTCGTTTCCGTCAATACGGTAGCGCCGGCATCTTGTGCATTTTCTTGGGTCTTGTCCGTAGAGTTGTTATTGACGACAATGACCTCTTCAACTATTTCAGGGATGTCGTTTATGACGCTGGCTATGGAATCTTGCTCATTGAAGGCAGGAATGATGACTTTTATTTTTGTCATTTATTTGAGGTCGCTAAGTTTATTTTCTTTTTTGAAGGAAACCAAGTCGGTCCATTGTTTTATTTTCTTTCCTTCAGAATATTTTGCTGCCGAAACCAACTTCTCATTCTCATACATAAGGCAATAACCGTTTTTTTGATTGTTCTGCAATTGGCATTTATGATTTATCTTTTCGGAAGGATCATAAAACAACCACCAATTGGACTTTTTTCCATTCACGAAATGTCCTTCGCTTTCCTTGTTTCCGTTTTCGCGGTAAAATTGCCAATAATTTGTGAGTTTACCACCTTCATAGTCTCCCTTTTTTTGAAGTTTGCCGTTTTTGTGATAAAACTTCCAATGGCCATCTTCTTTTCCATTTTCATAAAAACCTTCTTGAGCCAACTTGCCATTGCGATGATATGTCTTCCAGTATTTTGAAGGCTTTCCATTTACAAAGGCGCCCTCTTTTTCCAATAGGCCATTTTCGAGATAGAATTTCCAATAGCCGGAATGAACCCCGTTCTCAAAAGCACCTTCTTGAGCCAATTTGCCATTGGGATGATATGTCTTCCAATATGCGGAAGTTTGTCCGTTCAGGTAATTGCCTTCCTTTTTCAATTGTCCATTCTCGTAATAGAATCTCCAGTGATCGGACAATGTTCCATTGCTGTAATGTCCTTCTTTCTTTAGCTTGTTGCTTTCGCTAAAATATTTCCAAAAGCCATTTTTCCGACCATTCACATACTTTCCTTGGGCTTTTAAATTGCCATTGTCGTAATAGGAATGCCAATGATTGGTTTCCTTGTCATTGTGGAATTCGCCTTGTTTTTTTATTTTCCCATTGGAGAAATAAAAGGTCCAAAATCCTTTTTTCAGGTTGTTTTCCATCCAACCTTCAGCTTTTACTTTACCATTGTCATAATAGACTTTGTCATAGTCTTTCTGGGCAAATGCACTGAAGCTTACAAATAATGTTACTAAGATTAAAAGGTGTTTCATCTTTGTTCTTTTTTTGAAAACGGAATGAATCTTCAACTATTACGTGAAAACTATTTTTGATTCACCAATTCCATTAAGTCCACATCGTTTCCTAACAATACTTCTGTCGGATTAATTCTGCCTTCCATACTTCCGTTTTCTAATTTAAGAACACCACGAGGACAAACTGCGCTACAAATACCGCAACCAACACAACTGGAACGCACGATGTTTTCTCCTTTTTGGGCGTACGCGCGAACATCTATTCCCATTTCACAACTATTGGAACAATTTCCACAAGAGATGCATTGTCCTCCATTTGTGGTAATTCTGAATTTTGAGAACATGCGTTGTTGGAACCCTAAGATGGCAGCCATGGGGCATCCGAAACGACACCAGGCCCTGCTTCCTAGAATGGGGTAGAAACCCGTACCGATCACTCCGGAGAATATGGAACCTATGTAAAGTCCATATGCAGATCTAAGGGACGATCCTTTTATGAAGAAGACTTCTTCGGTGGTACCGGTAAAGTGCATACCCATAAGCAATGCAATTGTCGCAAAGAATCCAATGGCACCATACTTGGCATCCTTGCCAAGCTCACTACGCTTAAAGTACATGATTACAACAAAGACGAGTGTCAGGAATCCTATCACCAAACCGATGAACACACCTTTCGTCAACCAGAAGTCATTGCTGTCGTAACCCAGATACGTATATACCATCGCTACGGTCATGACAACGGAGAATACAAGGACGGCATGTATTAACCAACGTTCCAGTTTCCATGCAGACATCTTTTTTGATGATAAGTGTCTAAAGGAGTCTCCAGCTGTTTCGGCTAGTCCACCACAACCACAAACCCAAGAACAATACCAACGCTTTCCATACTTGTACGTTAAAATGGGGGTAATGACGAAAATGGAGACAATGCCGAATATGATTAATGCCAACCCGATGTTTCCATTGGATAGAAACCCTTTTACAGACCATTCGTCAAAAATATAATAATTGAGAGGCCATACGCTTTTCAAGTCATAGTATGGCAAATTGGAATTCATCCTATACATAAATTCAGGAATTAAAAAGGCGAATGCCAATTGAAAGAACATGACCGAAATTGTACGAATTTGCTCATAGCGATTATGGCGATATTTTAGGATGAACTTATAACCAAAGGCAAATATGGCTACGGTATACAATGTTCCATAGACAAACCATTGGCTGGCAGGCCTCCCACTCAATAAATTGCTAAGCGGATCGAACAAGGAGATCAAACCGGTGTTTGCAGCTCCATCCTTGCCTAGCCCCAACAACGTTGGATAAAAATACAACACGATGTAAAATGTGGTGAGTACGACACCAACGATCCAGCCCCAAGCACCTCGCGAGGATATGGATTTAAACCATGCACCATCGTTTTTGATGCCTTCCAATTTCGTGAGATAGGCATCTCTTGAATAGATGACCGTACCTGTCGTGATCAGACCCAAAGACAAGGTCAAGAACAATGCCTTGTTGGAAAAGTCTACGTTGAAGAGTGCCAATGCCAATATAAATAACCCAACAATGCCAATGGCCAATGCGATCTTTTGTTTTCTTGAAATGCCAAAAGCGTCTGGTTTTGCTAAGGACATGCTATGATTTAATTTGTTGCTCATCTTGTTTTTGGATTAGGCGATTTGTAATTTGTTGTTGTAGATTGCAAGGATCTCTCTTTCGAAATGCTTGTAGAATTCCGGGTCGAAGTTGGCTTCGTTCAAATGATTTATGACATAATCCACGTCTCGTTTTTCGGTCAACCAACGATCAAACACTTCGTGACGCATCCGAATTCCAAAGGTGTTTATTCCCAAGAACGTCTTGTCTTTGGTGTCGTAGCATACGGTGATGCATTTGGTGTCGTCTTCGTGCATCCAATGGAAATGGGCTTCGTTCTCCCTAGGTTGGGAAAACACCCATCCATAGGTTTGATATTCGATATCCAAGAATTTGGCGGAATTGAACCAATGTCCAGGCTTGTACTTGGTTGGATTGTCACAAATGGTTTGAGCCAAGGCTTCCCCCATCATGCGACCGGTATACCAGACAGCTTCGATTGGTCTTCGTTGTCCTATGGCTTCACGCTGTTCGGCACAATCGCCAATGGCAAAAATGTCTTTTATGTTGGTTTCTAGATACCTGTTTACCAAAACACCACGATTGGTTTCTATTCCAGAATCCTTCAAGAAGAGAATGTTTGGGGAAACACCAGCTGTCAAACCTACGACATTGCAATCTATCTCCTCTCCCGTTTCGGCGATGACGATGGATTTTACCTTTCCATCGTCACCAGCCTTTATTTCTTTTAGGTTTACACCCAGTCTCAAATCTATGTGGTGGTTCTTGATGTGTCTGTTTATCATGGCACTTTCTCCTTCTGGCAAGACAGCATTCCAAAAACTATCTTCTCTAACCAAAAATGTAACGGGAATGTTTCTAGAGTTCAGCATTTCTGCCAATTCAATGCCAATTAAGCCACCACCAACAATCACTGCACGTTTGCATACTTGGTTATTGGGAGCATTGCGCTCCAAAGCATCTAAATCTTGTTTGCTGTATAGACCTTGTGCACCATCCAAATCTTGTCCTGGCCAACCAAATTTGTTTGGTTTGCTTCCAGTTGCAATGATGAGCTTGTCGTATTTGAGAGCATCTCCCTCTGCGAAATGAAGTGTCTTGGAGTCGGTTTCAATGGTTTTTACATATCCTTTCTTAAGCTCAATTCTATTCTTTTTCCAAAACCAATTTTCATACGGTTGCGTGTGTTCAAACTTCATATGTCCCATATATATGTACATGAGAGCAGTTCGTGAAAAGAAATAATCGGTTTCTGCAGAAACGATTGTGATTTTTTTATCGGATAACTTTCTAATGTGCCTAGCGACAGTAACTCCAGAGATCCCGTTTCCTATTATGACAATGTGTTCCATGATATTTTGTGGTTATGATGCGTTTGGTCGAAACTAAAGGTAAGAACTTAAATGGATTGGTTATATTTAGAATAGATATAAATTAATAAAAGGTGTAAGGTTTCAGACTTGACGAAGACAGCGATTTTTTTTTGTTTTTTTTGAAAGTTTATCGAAATAATGAAGACTTAGGCATCTGTTAAGTACATTTAAATTGAAAAAAAATGAAGAAAATAACAATCATACTCGCAATCTTAATGGGGAGCCTCTCGACAGAAGCTCAAGACTTAAATTCTTTTTTCACGAAAGCAGATGCATTCTTCAAAGCAAATGTGGCCAATGGGAGAGTAGCTTATGCCTCCATTAAAAAAGATAGGGCGACTTTGGATGAAGTGTTGAAGATTGCTGAAGGTATTTCGGTAACGAAGAGTGACGCTAAAAACTATCAAGCATTTTGGATCAATGCCTATAATTTGTCCGTAATAAAGGGCATTGTGGATAATTACCCAACAAAATCACCTTTGGACGACAAGGGTTTTTTCGACAAGACAAAGCATGATTTGGCGGGAAAGAAAATCACATTGAACGACATTGAACATAAATTGTTGCGTGCCCAGTTCAAAGATGCCCGATTCCACTTCGTCTTGGTATGCGGGGCAGTTGGTTGCCCTCCATTGATTAACAAGGCCTATTTACCAAATACACTGGAAGAACAATTGCAAAAGCAAGCTGTATTGGCGCTCAATGGTACTTATTTCATTAAGGTGAATGCCAAGAAAAAAAGAGTTTACGGTTCCAAGATACTGGAATGGTATAAGGAAGACTTTACCATGAATGGCATGACGGAAATAGAGTTCATCAACAAATACAGGAAAGAGAAGATTCCCGCAAAGTACAAGTTGACATACTTTGAATACGATTGGAACGTAAACAAACAATAAAGGTCCAGCAAAAGCAGGAATACCCATAGAGAACACTTTAAAAATAGAAATCAAACACAACAAACGAAATTTCCAATGTAAAGGGAAATGAAAATCAACAATTATGAGAAAAATAGTAGTATTAGCCATAGCACTAGTTGCCAATTTTGTGGGATTCGCACAAGAAGACACAGAAGAAGCCGTAAAGAGTAACGTACAGGAGTTCACACCTTCCAAGTTATTGAACAAGGGGCAATGGGATATCAAGTTCTTCAATAGTCTTTATACGCAAACGGAAGCAACAAACGAAAAAAGCGAATCTCAAAAGATAGCAAGACAAAATTTCTTTACCAATACGACGGAGATCTATACGGGAGTAAGTGACAATTCAAGAATAAACGTAGGTTTGATCTTTCAGATCAGATCCAACAACTATGGAGGGCAAAGCCCATTGAGTGTATTCGATTTCGACAACAACCTAACAGATTCCAGAAGTGGTTTGACCACCGTGGCACCATCCATAAGGGTGCAACCTTTTGCAAGCATTCCCAACTTCTCATTTACGAGTTCCGTCTATTTCGCGATATTCAAGGATGAGGCTTTCCCCGGTCAATTCAACGATCCAGCATACTTGGACAAGAAAAGCACATTTTGGGAGACGAAATTTTTCTATGACAAGACTTTCGGAGGTGGAGATTGGCAAGTATTCACGGAGGCGGACTTTGGTTTCAACTTCGGGGAAAAGGGAGCAGATGCCGATTTCAACAATTCCAATGTGGGAGAACGCTTTGCAAACAACAGTCTATTCTTGCCAGTAAGTGCATTCTTGAGCTATTTCCCTTCAAGCAAGTCCACCATTTTCACAAACGTGCAGCAGGCCTTTTTAATAGATCTAGGAAACGATTTCTCACAAAATTACACGCAATTGGGTTTGGGTGGAAAATACCAATTGACGGAAGCATTGAATTTGGAAGCCTCCTTTGGCAAGATTGTCAGGGGAAATAATTTTCAAGGTTTGGGACAAACTTTTAGCTTGGGTTTAAGAGCTTTATTTTAGCATAAATGGTAAATTGGGAGTTTAATAAAACGAATCTTTAGAGAATGAAACATCTTAAACTCCTAATTTTATGCCTATTGATACAGTCCTGCAATGGACAGACCTCAAAAATAAACGGGGTTAGCTTCGTCGCTTCTGGAATTCCTGTAAACAGTGAACACGTTGATCCCGTCGTTGCTGTCAATGCAAACTATGCTGCTATCATGCCTTTCGGTTTCATAAAGGACTTGAAAAATCCAAACATAGCCTTCAATACGGACAGGCAATGGTTTGGAGAAACAAAAGCTGGTGCGAGGCAATATGCAAGGACATTGAGAAAAAAAGGAATAAAAATAATGCTGAAACCTCAAATTTGGGTTTGGCGAGGGGAGTTCACAGGATACATCGAGATGGAAACGGAAGCCGATTGGAACAGATTGGAAACAGCCTATTCCAAGTTCATTCTCGAATATGCAGCTTTGGCTCAAGAAATTGAAGCTGAAGTTTTTTGCATTGGTACCGAGTTGGAACAATTCATAGCCAATAGGCCGGGATATTGGAACAAGCTCATTCTGGAAATAAAGAACATATACAAAGGAAAACTGACCTATGCTGCCAATTGGGACGAGTTCAAACGTACGCCTTTTTGGAAAGAGTTGGATTTCATTGGGGTAGATGCCTACTTTCCCGTTAGCAACAGCAAGACCCCTACAGTGGAGGAATGCTTGGAAGGTTGGAAGATGCACAAGGAAGTGATAAAGGCAATGTCCGAAAAACACCAAAAACCCATTTTGTTTACGGAGTTCGGGTATCGTAGCGTCGATTATTCGGGAAAGGAGCCTTGGAAATCCGATCGTAGCATGACCACCGTCAATATGGAAGCGCAGACCAATACAACAAAAGCGTTGTTCGATGCGTTTTGGAAGGAAGAGTGGTTTGCTGGCGGTTTTGTTTGGAAGTGGTTTCACGATCATGAACAATCGGGAGGGGAAAACAATTCTCGGTTTACGCCACAAAACAAACCAGTGGAAAAAGTAATTGAAGTACATTATGCCTCACATTAAATGAAACAGTCATAACTAAAAAGATGTATGGAGAAACGATCATATGAATGTTACGGATGACAGATAAAAACAATAAATATAGACAGATGAATTTGATGAAATTTGTAATCGTTCTATTGTTTGTGGCATCATGCTCAAAATCTGACGATGCCCCATTTGTTTACAACACCTTAGAGGAATATGCAAACAATCGCACGACAGAAATGGGGGCAGTCATTGCTTGTGCTGCCAAAGAAGAAAGCACGAATGCGATTTTAACTTTTTTCTATCCAGAAGAAGGCGCTTCAAACATACAATGCTTTGAAACAGAAGATGCCACGGTTGCCAATGACGATTTTGGAAATTATACCAGGGTGAATTTGAACAGCAGTCCTTTTTTCAATGGGTATCTAAGGTTCTTTACCAGTAGCCCTTCCATCGAAAAATGGATTGTGGTGACCTTTGAGTTGGATGGTGAAATCAAGATTTCCAATCCGATTCGTACAAGGCAGTTGTCGAAACCAACCGTTTGGAACGATGCGGTGACCATTGATCATGAGACGCCATTGATGCCCAAGTTTAGTTGGGAAGCCAATGCCTTGGGGGACAATGCCATCTATTTTCAAGTAATTTCCAATACCCAGAACAATTTGCTTTCAGGAACCTACACCCATGAGAATCAATTTCAGTATTACGACACCTCAAATGTGGTATTGAACATCACGGAAGGGACTCCTCCCGAATTGACAGATGATTTGGAATATAATTTTACACTAATGGATGTAAGTCTGGACAATTGGGTTAATCTAGTCATACGAAAACCGTTTATGGCACAATGAAAAACAAGCTATGAAGAGAATTTCCATACACGTCAGAATGTATATTTTACAAGTTCCATGCGGCATCTAAAACAATATTACGAGTATATGAAAAAGACCCTCATCTTTTTCCTTTTTGGAATTTTCGCAATTAATTCATTTGGTCAGGACAAGGTCGTTCTTGACTTGAAAGTTCAAGGAAACAAAAAAATAAAAACGGCCTTCATAAAAAAGATGGCCATCATGAGAGCAGGTAGCATTTTGGACTCGGCTGCAATCGAAAAGGACATAAGGAGGTTGAAGCGGTTGCCTTCCGTCGCACACGCCTATTATCAAGTGTTCCATTCACATGATAACCTTTACAATGTGTTTTACAATGTCGAAGAGAACTTTACCATAATTCCCTCGGCGAACATATATACGTCAAACGATGGTGAATTTGCCTATAGGTTGGGACTCTATGAGTTCAACCTGTTGGGAAGGAGCATGACCTTTGGAGGATTTTACCAAAAGGACATCTACAGTAGTTATGGGATTAATTTCAGAGCACCTTATTTGTTCAACAGGCAATTCGGGGTAGCCATCAATCATCAGGACTTGACAACGCAGGAACCCGTTTTTTTCAACGATGACACGGCAGATTACAAGTACAGAAACAATTCGTATGAGGTTCTAGGGCTGTATGAGATCGATTTCCAAAATAGATTGGAAGCGGGAATAAATTACTTTTCCGAAGATTACGAATATAAATCCGGGGCAACGAGTGAGAACGTGCCCCAAACATTGCATGTGAAAAAACTATTGTACAAGTTCATATACGAGTACAATGATCTAGATTACGACTATCAATACGTGTCAGGCTTCAAAAGCGCATTGAACTTTCAATATGTAACGTCCACAAGCGATGCCTTGCCAGAATTCTTGATAGGTAGGAACGATTTTTTCTACTACGAAAGAGTGGGTAGCAAAGGGAATTGGGCCAATCGAATGCGCATAGGCTTTTCCACGAACAACGATACGCCTTTTGCTCCTTTTGCCGTAGACAACAACATAAACATTAGAGGCGTGGGCAATGTCATAGATCGTGGTACGGGAGCCATGGTCTTGAATACGGAATACAGGCATACGCTATACGAAAAGGGTTGGTTCTGTCTGCAAGGCAACGCCTTTGTGGATGCCGGTACGTGGAGAAACCCAGGTGGAGACTTGGGGGACTTTGGCAAGTCCCAAAACATACGCGTCTATCCAGGGGTTGGACTCCGGTTCCTACACAAGCAAATCTTCAATGCCATCTTTAGAATAGACTATGGCATTGGCGTTACAAGGGATTCTGCCAAGGGGTTGGTCTTTGGAATAGGACAGTATTTTTAAAGATGTCTTTCATCTTCATATATAAATCTATAAATTTGTGTTGATAATACGCAAATAATGAGAGTCATTCAAAATATTAAGGTAGCAGTAGATGCCGTTGTTTTTGGTTACGAGTCTAAAAAGAACCTTTCAGTACTTTTAATCAAAAGAGGTGTAGAACCCTATAAGGATACTTGGGCATTGCCAGGAGGGTTGGTTTTGGAAAATGAATCCTTGGAGACTGCTGTAGAAAGGGAGTTGTTGGAAGAAACTGGTGTCCAGATAGATTATTTGGAACAATTGTATTCCTTTGGGAAACCAGGTAGGGATCCTAGAAATCGAGTGGTGTCCGTTAGTTATTTCGGACTTGTCAAGCCTAATCACTTCAAAATTGAAGCAGCAACAGATGCAGCGGAAGCCCAGTGGTTTCCCATAAATGACATTCCAGTTCTGGCTTTCGACCATCAAACCATTTTGGATTTGGCCAAGGCACGTTTAAAATCCAAATTACACTACCAACCCATAGGCTTCGACTTGCTTAGTAAATCCTTTCCCTTTTCAGATTTAGAACATTTATATACCACGATTTTAGAAAAGGACATTGACAGAAGAAACTTCAGAAAGAAATTAATGAGCTTTGGAATCATAGAAGAAACAGGGGAGATGAGCCAAATAGGAAGTGGACGCCCTGCAAAGCTATTTAGATTCAATACCAATAAATACAAAGCTTTGTCCAAAGATGGATTTCATTTTGAAATTAAGTTTGTGTAAAAAATACACAAAATATTTTGTCGCTGTCTAATTATCATTTACATTTGTGTAAAAATAACGCAAAATGTATTTAAATTTAGATTCTCAGTTTACACCTTTTGGTTCAGGAAATGGCATTTCATTCGAATCGTTTACCTTTTCTGGAGGCGAGCCTCACATAAAGATACTTTCAGACTTGTCTACTGTAAAAGAAGTAACGGTAACAATGCGCGTACAATCGTTTAACGATTTTGGGTTGTTGCTTTTGGCCATAGATGCATTGCGTAGATTTCATGTGGAAAAAATTAATGTATTCATACCTTATTTTCCAGCAGCAAGACAAGATCGTGTTATGGTAAAGGGAGAACCGCTATCGGTAAAGGTATACGCCGATCTTTTAAATCAATTGCAAATAAATAAAGTAACGGTTTATGATGCTCATTCTGAGGTGACTTCAGCGGTTTTGAATAACTGTGAGGAGATCTCCAATCATAGTTTTGTTGAAAAAGTCATTGAAACAATAGGGAAAGACCTCGTATTGATCTCTCCAGATGGAGGTGCATTGAAAAAGATTTATAAAGTTTCAGAACATTTAGGAGGATTGCCAGTTGTAGAATGTTCTAAAAAACGAAATGTGAAAAATGGTAAATTGGAAGGTTTTAAAGTGTATGAAGAAGATTTGGAAGGGAAAGCTTGCTTGGTAGTAGATGACATCTGTGATGGCGGAGGGACATTCATAGGATTGGCAGAATCACTCAAAAAAAAGAATGCAGGCGATTTGTACTTGGCAGTAAGCCATGGGATATTTAACAAGGGGTTTGAAACATTGAGCAAACAATTTGTTAGAGTATTTGCGACAGATAGTTTTAAAACGATTGAGAACGATGCAGTGGAGCAAATAAAGCTTGAGAATATATTAAAATAAAGCTTCCAGCTTTCAAAGGAAAATGAATATGAAAACAGTAACATTATATCGACCAGTAGGAGAAAAGGAATTGATTTTGATTGCAGAAGGCAATTTTAAAACATTTCCTCCACGATTGGAATGGCAACCCATTTTCTATCCTGTTTTAAATGAAGAGTACGCAACCGAAATTGCGTCAAAATGGAATACAGGCGACGAATTTGGAAACTACCTAGGCTTTGTTACTCAATTTGATATAAAAGAAGAAGAGTTTTTAAAATATGAAGTTGAAAATGTCGGAGGAAAAATCCATAATGAATTGTGGGTGCCGGCTGTAGAGTTGGTAACCTTCAACGACAGCATCGTTGGAGACATCCGAATTATAAAAGTATGCATAGGAGATCAATTTGAAAAAGCATCACACGCATTGGTACAATTGCAAATAGATAGATTAAAGGATTAAAAAATGAAAGTAGGAGATTTCTAAGGTTTTCAACTTTCGAAGAAAAGAAATGAAATTCAAGATAAAACCATATAGAGAACAAATAGAAGAATGGCCAAAAGAAGGTCATCATATAATGGCTCAATACAATGAGAATGAAATAATAGTATATCAATCGTATAGATCCGAAATAGGAAATTTTGCAACGAAAAATCAATTTTTTGGAGGAGCATTCAAATACACTCGAATGACGTGGATTAAGCCTAATTTTCTATGGATGATGTATAGAAATGGTTGGGGAACAAAAGAAGGACAAGAAGTCGTCTTGGCAATACATTTAAAACGAGAAGCTTTCGAAAATTATTTAAGCGAAGCAGTATATTCCAGTTTTCAACGTGATTTATATAAAACTCATGAGAATTGGAGAAATGAAATAGAAAACTCTTCCATTCGTTTGCAGTGGGATCCAGATCACGATCCTTATGGAGGGAAATTGGAACGAAGAGCAATACAAATAGGAATTAGAGGAGAACACATTGTGAAATATGCGACAGAGGATATTGCTAAGATCGAAGATATATCAGACTTTGTAAGGGAACAACATCAACACGTTATGAATAACGATTTGGACAGGTTGTTGGTTCCAGAGGAAAAACCATACTTCAGTAAAAATGAGGAAGTGAATAAACGGTTGAGAATACGATGAAAGAAATGAAAATAAAAAATATGTTCATAGGATTGTCTCTTGCGGATGCTTTAGGTGTACCTGTAGAGTTTAAATCCAGAAAAGAGCTATCAGAAAGCCCCGTTGTTTCAATGTTGGAATATGGAACACATGGTCAACCAGCAGGGACGTGGAGTGATGATAGTTCGTTGACGTTTTGTTTGGCAGATAGCTTGATTAAAGGATATGACTTAAAAGACATAGCTCAAAAATTTGTTTTATGGATTAATGCAGAAACGTGGACCCCTCATGGAAGTGTTTTTGACATAGGAATACAAACGAGAAAATCGATAGATCAATTGGAAACCATATTAGACAGTGAGGAATATGAATCATTACATTATTTAAAATATGAACTAGATGAGCATACTAATGGAAATGGTTCATTGATGCGAATATTACCATTGTTGTTTTATATAAAAGGAAAAACGATAAAGGAACAATTTGACATTATTCGGGATGTTTCAGCATTAACGCATGGACACATTAGATCTGCTTTATCTTGTTTGATTTATTTGAAATTTGCAGAATATATTTTGGATGAGTATTCAATAGAAGAATCCTATTCAAAAACAAGAGAAACCATTAAAGTGTTTTTTGAAACTGAAAGTATTTCAGAAGTAGAAAAAAAGCATTTTGAGAGGTTGATAAACAATGATATTTCCACGTATAAAAAATCGGAAATTAGGTCGGATGGCTATGTCATTTCAACCTTAGAAGCGAGTTTCTGGTGTTTAATGAAAACTAATTCTTATTTGGACTCTGTGTTCAAAGCAATCAATTTGGGTAGCGATACAGATACAACGGCAACGGTTGTTGGAGGTATTTCAGGCTTGGTATATGGTTTGGACGGAGTATCAGAAAAATGGGTGAACACTTTGGCAAGAAAGGATGACATTCTAAAATTAAGCAAAGAATTTTCTAAAGCCTTTAATCATGAAAATTGAGTTAATAAAAGGAGACATTACCAAAATGGAAGTGGACGTAATCGTCAATGCCGCAAACTCTTCTTTGTTAGGCGGAGGAGGTGTCGACGGAGCGATTCATCGCGCAGGAGGAAAAGCTATTTTAGAAGCTTGTCAAGCCATTAGAAACAAACAAGGAAAATGTAAAACGGGAGAAGCAGTAATTACAACCGCAGGAGATTTACCCGCAGAAAAAGTAATACATACGGTTGGACCTGTATACAATGGAGGGAAAAGAGAGGAGAAGGA
The DNA here is from genome assembly GCA_020631395.1 of Bizionia sp. Taxonomy (GTDB): domain Bacteria; phylum Bacteroidota; class Bacteroidia; order Flavobacteriales; family Flavobacteriaceae; genus JAHDHI01. Next base: position 2,916 of record JAHDHI010000043.1, on the reverse strand, counting down.
AAAAGAATTGTTGGCAAATTGTTACACGAACTGTTTGAAGTTGGCAGAAGAAAACAATTTGATTTCGATTGCATTTCCCAACATAAGTACCGGCATCTATCGCTTCCCAAAGGCTATGGCGACAGAAATAGCCATCAATGCTGTAAAGCAACATAAAAGTAAAATAATTGAAACGGTGGTTTTTGTTTGCTTTGATGATGAAAACCATGAATGTTATAAATCATTGTTGAATGGTTGATTCAGAAAATAGACAGATTGAAATAATTAAAACAAAATGAAACTGACAATACACGGCTATTCTACAGCATTGTTTGCAACTTGGTACTTCATAGAGGAATTGGGACTTCTTTTTGATGCTGGAGATGGTGTGGTATCCAATCTTTTGGGAAAAGCTGGGAAAATTAGAAATGTATTCGTGTCACATGCAGATCGTGACCACCTAACAGGATTGCTTCAGTACAATCAATTGTTTGCAAAAGAATCGTTGAACATACATTACCCCAAAGATGCCAATTCATTTAAACACTTAAATGAGTTTCTTATGAGATTTGATCCGCATATGGGTAGAGCAAAATGGAAACCACTTAATGATTTGGAAACCATCGCAATTAAAAATAGCTATTCGGTACAAGGGTTCGAGAATAGACATATCGATGTACCCAACCAATTGAAGAGTTTGTCTTATAAGGTTATTGAAACCAAGAGCAAATTGAAAGCAAAGTTCTCTAATTTGAATTCTAAAGAAATAGTAGCAATTAAAAAGGAAAAGGGAGAAGGTTACATCAAAGAAGAAACAAAAACGGATGTCTTGATATACTCAGGAGACACACCTGTTTACGATTATTCGAAATATGACAAATGCAAAACGCTCATCCATGAAGCCACTTTTCTGACAAAAGAGGAAACCAAGAATAAAAACAATAAAAACAAGCATAGCTCTTTGGAAGAGGTTATGGAGATGGTAGCAAACATATCTATCGAGAAATTGGTTTTAGGACATTTTTCATCAAGATATGATATCGATACAATCGATGAAAACATAAAACAACAGATCAAACACTACAATATTAAAATTCCAGTGTATAGAATGCCAATAGGTAAAATGGAGAAAGACATATTAAACGGGAAACCTATAAATTAAAATGAACGAAAAAAACATAAAAGGGATAAGTAAGTTTCTTAGCTTGATACTAAGACACAATCCAGGTAAGATAAAATTGGAATTAGACGAAAATGGCTGGGCAAGTGTAGAAGAACTGTTAAGTAAATCCAGTAAAGGGAATGTACGTTTTTCCATGGAAACCTTAGAAGAAGTTGTAAAAACCAATGATAAGAAGCGCTTTGCCTTCAATGCAGATAAAACCAAGATAAGAGCAAACCAAGGACACTCTCTAAAAACAATAGATTTAGAATTAAAAGCCATGGAGCCACCAGCATTTTTGTATCATGGTACAGTTGGTAAATTTATGGAATCCATCAAGGAAAAGGGGTTGCAGAAAATGAGTCGTCAGCACGTACATCTAAGCAAAGATTTAGAAACGGCAATAAAAGTAGGAAGCAGACGAGGACAAACTCTAATTTTGAATGTAAGGGCAAAAGACATGCACAATGGAGGTTATGCATTTTATCAATCGGAAAATGGAGTATGGTTAACAGGCGAAGTACCACCCGAATTTATTGACTTTAAAGAGTAATTATCATGAAAAAAATAGAATTGCACCCAAAGGTATTTCTCATAGAGGATTTTTTATCTTCTGAAGAATGTGATGCACACATCGAATTTAGTAGAAACCAAGAGTTTGAAGAAGCGAAGATAAACAGTGGGGGGATCCAAGTAATGAACAAAGGTGTCCGCAACAATGATAGAATTCTATTTTTCGATATCGATTTGGCCAAAAAGCTATGGGAAAGAGCAAAGGCATTCTTACCAAGGGAGATTGGACTATATGATGCAGAAGGACTTAACGAAATGTTTAGAATATACCGTTACACGAAAGGGCAACGTTTTAAAATGCATAGGGATGGTAGTTACCGACGCAATGATGAAGAATGCAGTTTCTATTCTTTTATAATCTATTTGAATGACGATTTCGAAGGTGGAGAAACAGAGTTTAGAAAACTATTTACGATAAAACCAAAAAAAGGAACAGCACTCATATTTCTTCATCCACACCTGCATGAAGGCAAAGCATTGATAGAAGGTGTGAAATATGTGCTGAGAACAGATATAATGTATAAAATTGGAAGTAATGAAAATTAAACTAGTACACATAGATGATGATTTAGGAAAAGCGTGGAAAAAAGAATTTTCAATGCAGAAAGATGTGGAAATCATTAAAGAGGACATTACCAAGGTTAAATGCGATGCTGTAGTTAGCCCTGCAAATTCTTTTGGTTTTATGGATGGTAGTTTGGATTATGTGCTTTCGGAACGATTTGGGTGGCATTTGCAAGAACAGTTGCAAAAACAAATACAAGAGTCTGATGAAGGCGAACTATTGGTAGGCAAATCGATAACATTGGAAACAGGCGATGCTGAAGTCCCTTTTTTGATATCTGCACCAACAATGCGAGTGCCTATGAATTTTAACATAGCGACATCTGTAAATCCATATTTGGCTATGAAAGCAATATTAATAGCATGTAAAAACAACGACGCCATAAATTCGGTCAGTATTCCTGGATTGTGTACAGGTTGCGGTAGGATGCCTCATCATATAGCGGCACATCAAATGTATTTGGCCTACGAAGAAATAATTCTAGGTAAAAAGAGAATATTCAAAGAATTTGGAGATGCTCAACGCTTTCAATACAAACTGAGACCGTTGCAGGGTGTTTTCGTAATTTCTCAAGATTTCGTATCTTTTGTATATGGAATTAATAAAGCAGCCAACCTTAGCAGATAGCATTTGCGAT
>JAHDHI010000042.1 GCA_020631395.1 Bizionia sp. | reverse complement strand
GTTTGGTACCAATATAAACAGCAACTATTCAATATGCTTATTAGAACTTAGCCTGATTTTTTTGTTTTCTTAATCTTTAAATTACTTGAAATTCAGTGTTTTAAAAATGGATTTTGTTTTTAATTTAAAATAAGTCTAAATAAACTTGCGTAGACTATTTTTCGTTTTTATTTTTGTCCTCGAAAATTAGAATTTATTTATAATTAGTCTAAATAAGAATAGAATAAGCTAGAAAGGCATTCACAAAAAATCAACAATGAGAAAAGCAACAACATTTTTATCCCTATTAATTAGTGCATTTGCTTTTGCACAAACTGTACCGGATTCATTATCTACCAACCCACAAACACAGATAAATGCAGCACAACGTATTTTATCCGGGAATATAAATACAGGTGTTACAGTTGGCGGTTATGGAGAGGTTACCTACAATCAACCAGAAAGTAAAAATGGAGAATTGGACGTACAACGTTTGGTTTTGTTGTTTGGTTACAAATTCAATGACAACGTACAGTTTGTTACGGAAGTAGAATTGGAGCACGTAGAAGAGGTCTTTGTAGAACAGGCCTTTGTACAATATAGTATAAATGACAATGTGAATCTTAGAGGTGGTTTGATGTTGATACCTATGGGCATCACAAACGAATATCATGAACCTACGACATTCAATGGAGTTGAGAGACCGAGCATAGATGCTAGCATAGTACCTACTACTTGGAGAGAAATCGGTGTAGGAGTCCAAGGTCGTTTCAATGAAGTTTCTTTAGGATATCAAGCCTACATTTTCAATGGTTTCCAGTCGGTTAACGGTACTAAGACTCTAGGTGGTAAAAATGGTTTGAGAAATGGAAGACAAAAAGGAATCAAGTCTACGGTGGATTCTCCGAACTTGTCTGCCAAGTTGGATTACTATGGTTTGCCAGGACTGCGTTTGGGCTTGGCGGGGTATTTTGGACGTACGCAAGCTGAGGACGATATAGAGAAGATTGATGGAACCAGTGTTGGGATTTCAATGATAGGTTTCGATGCACGTTATGCTTTTAAACGTTTTACTGCCCGTGGACAATTCATTCACGCAAGCATTAGCGATACAGAAGATTACAATGCATTGAACGATGCAGATCTAGGTAGTGCATTGCAAGGTTGGTATTTGGAAGGCGCATACAACTTGTTGCCAAAAACCAAGCAACAACAGCTATTTGCCTTCGCTAGATATTCTGATTACGATACACACGCTTCGGTAGCTGGTGGATTGGTTAAAAATGATAGTTATGATAGAGATGAGTGGACTTTTGGATTGAGTTACAAAATGGCACCAGGAGCTGTATTAAAGGCAGATTATCAAATCAAAGGAAATGCTATAGAAGATTCAAACGCTCAAAACCAATTGAACATTGGACTAGGTGTTTGGTTCTAAGACATAAAGATTCTTTTTAAGTGTCTATTATAGCTAATGTTAAAGATTATTTTTAACATTGGCTATTTGGCATTTTAATTGTTATCAAGAATAAATAATTTCAATACTTTTGCAAAATGAATTTTAAGCACATCTCAATTCTAGTTTTATCACTTTGTCTATTTGCCTTTGGATTGCCGAAACACCTTCAAAAGAAGGTAGACAAGGAAATAAAATCAGTATATCAAGTTGAAACGTTTTCATTCGATGCAATTGTGATTTCTTCAGAAATAGCATCAACGTTACCTTCCAAATTCGGAAAGGACAATTTGTTTGAAATCAAATCAAATGACGCGCTCATGGGGTACGCATATGTTGCAAAGGCTCCAAGCAAGACGGATAAGTTTGATTATTTGGTGTTGTTGGACAAGGATTTAGTGGTTAAGAAGACGAAGATTTTGGTCTATCGAGAGGATTACGGAGGAGAAATAGGAAGTAAGAGGTGGCTAAAGCAATTCATAGGAAAAACACAAGATGATGATTTGCGTTATGGTGACAATGTCGTTGCCATTTCTGGGGCTACCATATCTGTCAGGTCTATGACCAATGCTATGAACGATCTATTGCAATCGTTGAAGATTCTACATTCTAAAGCAATCATATAATGCAATTAAATGGCTTAATCCATACTTTTCCTAGAGAGATAAAATTATTGCTTTCAGCCTTCATCATAGTATTGAGCGTAGGTTTTTTTTCAGGATTGTTGTTTGTAAATGAAACTTCATCTGCCAATCCCAATGGGATAGAAGAACAATATTTGGGGAATGAAAATGACGAAGAAGCCTTGGTGATGAAATTTAAAAAAAGCGATAAGGAAATGTTGTCCATCGTGCATGGCCATATTCTATCGATGGCATTGATTTTCTTTTTGTTGGGTTTGATTCTAAGTACTACGCAACTGAATTTGAAATTTAAAATATTCTTGATGGTGGAACCATTTGTATCAGTGATATTGACCTTTGGAGGAATGTACTTGTTATGGAAAGGATTTACTTTTATGAAATACGTGGTCATGTTATCGGGGATTTTAATGACGCTTTCTTACACACTCTCTGTATTAATTATTCTAAAGCAGTTGTATTTCAAAAAACGTTTGGTTTAATTTAACTACTTTTATATTTCATCCATTTGAAGCTTTGTATGAAATGCATCCTGTTCGTTTTTACATTTTGTTGTTGTAGCATAACCTATGGCAAGGAATGGAAGAGTCTAAAGAGTTTTCAAAAAGCTACCAATCTAGAACGTTTGACGAATACAGATTGGTTGAAGTCAGATAGGAAACGCAATACCATAACTTGGAAAAATGCAAATGCCCACAACCTCAAGCACAACTTGTCCAAAGAATATATGAGCATGGCTCAACGTAGAGATTTTTACAATTGGATCCATTCCGAATTGGAAAATAGGGGACATGAGGTACTTTGGCCAAGAATGGCACATTTGATATCTGCCAAATTGCATATGGTAGACGTTTTCCCTTATAACATATTTATCAAGAAAAAGATAAAGGTCTATTCCCGTCAAGGAAGCGAGGTCGTTTTCGACAATGCATTTCCAATGCTTAGTGAGATGATGGGTTCTGATGTTGTTCTAAAGGGAGAAGAAGCCTTGAAATGGGATCAAGACATATTGTACAAGGAACAATACATTTGGTTGGAGGAAATTTATGCATCTGTGGATGCCAAGACCCTAAAAACGATAGACCGCATAGCGAAAGGACGCTTTCTGTATGGGTTGGTCGTGCCTAAGGCCATTAGGTTCGAAGGAGACATTGCCGTGGCAAAAATGCGTTATGACTATGCCGTGCACACACTAAGAGAATATTGCAAGCAAAATTGATGTCCGATTGCTACATCGGTTTCATTGGTTTTCCAAAATGTTGTCAAGGAATGAGATTCTGTCATATTCTTTGTTTATTCCCAAATAAATAAGAATAAAGATGTATATTTGCTTGCAATTAATTCCAATTGCAATGACAGCACACGAAAATAAAATTGTAGGCGAAGGTTTAACCTACGACGACGTCCTTTTAGTTCCAGCTTTCTCGGAAGTACTACCTAGAGAAGTCAACATTCAAACAAAATTCACACGCAACATCACAATCAACGTACCTATCGTATCCGCAGCCATGGATACCGTAACGGAGAGCGCAATGGCGATTGCCATGGCTAGAGAAGGGGGGATTGGTGTATTGCACAAGAATATGACGATTGACCAGCAAGCTCAAAAAGTACGTAAGGTGAAACGAGCAGAAAGTGGAATGATAATAGACCCCGTTACTTTACCCTTGGAAGCAAAAGTGAAGGATGCCAAACAACAAATGAAGGAGCATAGCATAGGAGGAATCCCAATTGTTGATGAGAACGGAAAGTTGAAGGGAATCGTCACTAACAGAGATTTACGCTTCGAACACGAAAATGAGCGCCCAATCGTGGAGGTGATGACAAGTGAAAACTTAGTTACTGCTCCAGTGGGAACGTCTTTAAAAGGTGCAGAGAAAATTCTGCAACAGAACAAGATTGAAAAGCTATTGATCGTAGAAGGAGACAAATTGGTGGGTTTAATCACATTCAGGGACATTACCAAGGTGACACAAAAGCCAATAGCCAACAAGGATACCTACGGGCGTTTGAGAGTGGCCGCAGCAATAGGTGTGACGGGAGATGCAGTTGAAAGGGCTGAGGCATTGGTTAATGCAGGAGTAGACGCAATCATAATAGATACAGCCCATGGTCATACGAAAGGAGTGGTCATGGTGTTGAAAGACATAAAAAAGAAATTTCCAACACTGGAAGTAGTCGTTGGAAACATAGCAACGGCAGATGCTGCAAAATATTTGGTGGAAGCTGGAGCAGATGCTGTAAAAGTAGGTATTGGCCCAGGTTCCATTTGTACGACACGAGTTGTGGCAGGTGTTGGTTTTCCTCAATTTTCAGCAGTTTTGGAAGTAGCTGCAGCAATTAAGGGAAGTGGTGTGCCAGTCATAGCAGATGGAGGTATTCGTTATACGGGAGACATCCCCAAGGCGATTGCAGCTGGAGCAGACTGTGTGATGTTAGGATCTCTCTTGGCAGGAACCAAGGAGTCTCCAGGAGAAACAATCATTTACGAAGGAAGAAAATTTAAATCTTACCGAGGAATGGGATCGGTGGAGGCAATGAAAAAAGGAAGCAAGGATCGTTATTTCCAAGATGTGGAAGACGACATCAAGAAGCTAGTGCCAGAAGGTATCGTAGGTCGTGTGCCATATAAAGGAGAGCTATACGAAAGCATCCACCAGTTCATAGGTGGTTTACGTGCTGGAATGGGATATTGTGGTGCCAAAGATGTCGAAACCTTAAAGGAAACTGGACGCTTCGTTCAGATTACAGCATCGGGAATAAATGAGAGTCACCCACATGATGTGACCATAACGAAAGAAGCTCCCAACTATTCCAGATAGACTAGAGATAAAACATTTGTTAGATAGCGAAAAGCAGCACCATTGGTGCTGCTTTTTGATTTAGTGCGCATATTCTTTTCCAATTGTAAATCACTTCATTTTTATTCTTTCAACAAAATGGTGTGATTAGGTCGGTTTTTGTTTTTCAACTTATACCTTAAAATGTAGGAGCCTTGACTCAAGTTGGAAATATCAATGGAGTTTACATTTTCAAATGATGACTTTATCAATTTGCCGGACATTGTATACATCCATACGGATTCTACACTTGTATTGGACTTTGTATCGAGGTTTATAATGTCTTTTGCAGGGTTCGGGTAGATGACGAGCTCGTCACTATAATAGCTTTCAACTTCATCTATGGACAAGGATTGATCATTTATAAGTGCTTCCAAGCTATTGAATAGGTTGAGTCTACCTTCGGTTACCGTAATGTTCTCCAAGCTTTCATTTGGATCTACATTGTCTAGAATGTAACCTCTCACTTTCATGGCGGCAAGCTCTGGGTCGTTAATGGCCAATTCTGCAAATGCCATGCTGGGAGCCGAATACAACAATGCGATGGCTCCTGTTACATGTGGCGTAGCACCAGATGTTCCTCCAAAACCGCCATAGCCGCTATTGTATGCAATGGTATATGCACCTTGCCCATGAGCTCCAAGGTCGATCGTAGTACTACCGTATCCTGCTCCAGTTACTTTGACATCGTCTTGATTCATGTTGGTTACCGAAATCATAAAATCGCTTGGGCAAGCAGTAGGAAGATCTCCGACCACATCAATGTCTTCATTGCCATTAATTGTGGCACCAGCGTTCAAAATGCCGTTTTCTCCCAATGTGTCATAGAAAGCACACCATAAAGGAGCATCTTCCGGTTGTCCATAATCCACTCCCCAAGAAGCATTGGTGGCTACTACGAAGGCTCCTTTGCTACCATTGGTTTGATTATATAGTATTCTATTGTCCATAGCATAGGAATAGGCTCTTATGACCTCTTCTTCCACGCCAGAACCACCTTGTATGATCATGACTTTTACATTCCAGTTCACCCCAGAAACACCTATGTTGTTGTTGCCTCGGGCGCCGACTATCCCAGAAACGGGAGTGCCATGCCATCCAGAAGAGATATTGTCATCGTTGCTGGATGTATTCCAACCTTTTACGTCATCTATGTATCCATTGCCATCATCATCGATGCCATTGTTGGCTATCTCTTGGGTATTGGACCAAACATTGCCAACCATGTCTGGATGGTCCAATTGAAGTCCGTCATCAATGACTGCTACTACGATCTCATGTCCATTCTCAGTAGTCCCTCCTGTAGTTATGTCCCATGCTTCATCTGCATCGATGTCCTTGTCATTGGCTTGATAGTATTGCCATTGCTGATTGAAACTAGGGTCATTTGGGATAGTTGCTCGTTTTTTTAAAATATGGTTTACCTGTACATTGACTACATTGTTGTTGGAATGAATCTGATCGAGTACGTCTTTCATGCTCACCATGGTATCATCAAAACTGAATTTCCAAATGTTCATGGATTTTGAGACTACCACAGGTTTGGAAATTGTAAGGTTTGCTTTGTTGGAATCTTCAATGAGGGATTTTTCTGAATAATTTTCACTTAGCTGTACCAAAAACTCACCGGGAACATATTTTGAACCTTGAGCTTTTGATGTTATTGCCAATAATGAAAACATAAATAGTAGTGTAATTTTTTTCATGGATTAATTTCTGAGTTAATTGTCTGTCTATTATTATGTTATGATAATAACATCTTACTAGTTGAAAACCCTACTTTTTTATGTTCGATGTAAAATTAGGCTTGAATAAAGAAAAATATTTGGAAGATGAATAACTGAGTGATTACAATGGGAATATTAGTGACACCAAGACAACCTCTAGAGAAAACACACTATAAATCAACAAGTATGGGTTCTTGTCTTTTGCTTTGAAAATGTTTTTAAAGTTTATTTAATGCCTTTGGTAAATCCATCTTGTTTAAAACCCAACGTTTCACAGGTTGTTCAAAATTCAAATAACCTGGAGTACAAATATGCTCCTTTACAAAGGTGAATCCAATCTTTTCCAATGTCTTGTTGGGAGCAGGGTTAAGAGCGTAAGGTTCACAAAAGAGCCGTTGCAATTTCAAATCCTTGAAAAACTGAGGAATAGACAGTTTTACAAATTGAGAACCCAACCCTCTTTTTCTAGAATTGTTTTGCCAAAGATGCAAGTGCATATATGCTTGTTGGCCGTATTGTATTTGGTTTACATTGCAATGTCCAACAGGAATGTTGTCCAACAACCAAATCAAAGCATACGATTTCTTGTGCTCTAGGATAGTGTCGATCTGGCTGCCCATCATGGATTTCAATTCAGATTTGGAAGGAAGCTTGTTAAGATCCACACCTATGCCAATCATATGGTCGTCACTGGAGTTTAACCAATAGTTGGTCAAGGATTCCAAGTCTTCAATTTGTATGGGTCTAATGGCAAGCGTCATTGTCATTCAGAATATAATTGGCCTCTGTGCGGCTTCAATGCGTCTCTAACGGGCTTCATTTCGTCATCGTCAACAACCATGAAGGCAATGGCATGTACATTGCTTATGGATTGGAAACCTGTTATGTCAAGTTTTAGCTTTTGAATGGATATGTATTCCTTTAGATGAATCTCATGGTGCTCTGCAATTTTCAATGCATCTGGACCTCTAAAGTCCCAAATCAATTTTAATTTACGCATCTAAGACAGAGATGCCCTTTTCGGCAAAGTTTTTAAAGTCATTCAAATATTTCATGGATTGTTTTTTAAAAGTCCCTGGCATGATCAAAGTCATCATTCGCATCATGAAGTTGGTAGCGATGAATTCGCTTTTGGATGTCCATTTCGTATGACCTTCGGGGGTACTGTCAAAATAGTTTTTTTGAATGTTGTGCATTCCCTTGGTATCATAATTCATATGGAATTCATTTGGTAGATCTATGTGGACTATGGTTTCGATAAGAGACATTTTTCGTTTCCCGAAAGTATAGTTCAATTGCATTTTGGCCCCAGTTTGGCCTGGGTTTCCAGAAAGATGCTCGAAACTGGTCAAACCCCGTTGCCAATATTTCATATTGTCATGGTTGTCCAGTTTTTTTATAAATGATTCTATAGGTAGTTCAATAATGATTTCTGAGGTGTATTTCATATAAAAAGAAATAATTTTAAAGTAAGTTAAAAAAAAAAACAATACTTTCATTTAAAGTGCCGTCCAATTAGATTTTTTTTCGACAAAAGGATGTTTTTTGCAAGGCATTTTTATAAGGAATGATGGATTATCTTACAATGGTTGTTTTTCATATTTGGGGATCATTACGAATTCCTTGCTTTGTTTACACTAAATAAACTTTTGCATCGTTTACCAATGTACTTGTATTCTAGGCTAATATTATTATTTTTGCTACTATTGTGAAAAAATAAAAAGAAATTATGAAAATAAAATTTTTGTTATGTTTTTTAGGTGTGTTCATCGCACAATTGTCAAATGCTCAAAATAAAGAAAAAGACATTCTTTTTACAATTGAAGAGACCCCGGTTCATGCTTCGGAATTTATTAGGGTATACAATAAGAATTTGGAGTTGGTAAAAGACGAATCCCAAAAAGATGTAGATGGCTATTTGGAGCTTTTCATTAATTACAAATTAAAATTACAAGAAGCGAAAACGCTTGGGTTGGATAAGAAGAAGACTTATTTGAGAGAATTTGAGAGCTACAAGAAGCAATTGTCCAAAAATTATTTGACAGACACAAAGGTGACCAATGGCTTGGTAAAGGAAGCCTATGAAAGAATGGGGTACGAGGTCGATGCCAGTCACATATTGGTGAGGGTAGATGAAAACGCCATCCCAGAAGATACATTGAAAGCCTACGACCAAGTTTTGAAGTTGAGGGATCGTGTCTTGAAAGAAGGCTATAAGGCCGTACAGACGGACGTTCACAATGGGAAAACCATCTTCGCAGAGGATTTGGGATACTTTTCTGCATTCAAAATGGTCTATGATTTCGAAAATGTGGCATTTAAAACAAATGTGGGAGAAGTGTCACAGCCGTTTAGAACACGCTTTGGGTTTCACATACTTACCGTATTGGACAAGAGAGCATCTCGAGGACAAGTAACCGTGGCTCACATCATGATTAAAGACGATGAGACGAAAATCAATGAGATATACAAGCGCATAGAGCAAGGTGAGGACTTCGAGGCATTGGCCAAACAATTTTCCGAAGACAAGAGCTCATCCAGCAAAGGCGGAAAGCTGAAGCCGTTTTCTGGAGGGGAATTAAGTTCGCGAAAATTTGAAGACGTGGCTTTCGGGTTGAATGAAAAGGAAATGTCGAAGCCATTTAAAAGCGAATTTGGATGGCATATATTAAAGGTGTATGAAAAGAGACAAAGGCAGGCTTTGGATGACGTGAAGACACAATTGGAGACGAAGATAAAAAGAGATTCACGTTCCAAGTTGATTAACACATCACGAGTGAATGACTTGAAGGGGCGTTACGACATTGTCGAGACAAAGGCAGTCATACCGTATTTCACATCCATTTTAAATGACACCTATTTTCAAGGAAGGTGGTCTTTGCCGGAAAGTTTTGAAGGAGACAGACCGTTGTTTAAAATTCAGGACAAGCAATTCACGACCAAGGACTTTGGACAATTTTTGGTGAATAGCCAAAGGCAGCGTACAGGTAAAAAGCCTCTAAAGAGCATCGTTGAGCATAATTATAAGCTTTTCTTGGAAAATGAATTGTTGAAGTACCAAGAAGAGAATTTGGAATATGAAAATGAAGAATATGCTCAAATACTTGGAGAGTATAGAGATGGATTGTTGTTGTTCGATTTGATGGAAACGGAAATATGGAATGCAGCAAAAACGGATTCGGTAGCATTGAAGAACTATTATGAAGAAAACAAGACAAGGTACTTCTTCAAAGAACGCATAGATGCAGTAGTAGCCTCTTCAGCCAAAAAGAGCAATATAAAGAAGGTAGCCAAGCTTTTGAAGGAAGGAAAAGACTTAGACGAAATCAAATTGTCCATAAATACAGACGACAAGGTGAATGTTAGCTTTACGGAAGGCATCATGGACGAAAAGCATCAAGCATTGCCAAAGAAGATCAAATTCGAAAAAGGAGTATCCAAGGTACATAAGCACAATGACGCATACGTAGCTGTAAAGGTAAAAGATGTGTTGCCAGTGACGCAAAAGACCTTTGAAGAAACAAAAGGGAAGGTAATAAGTGATTATCAAGCATCAAAAGAAGAAAACTGGTTAAAGGAACTATCCGAAAAATATGCAATCAAAGTAAATGAAAAGGTGTTGACGAAAGTGAAAAGCGAAATCAAAAAACAATAGTCATAAAAAAAATAACATTAATAGCGTTACTGGCGGTACTTGCATCCTGTGAGTATTTCAAACCAACTGTGGAAGAAAATACCGTGGCTAGGGTAAACGATGTTTTTTTGTATGAAGAAGACATTTTGGCCGTTTTACCCGAAAACTACAGCAAGGAAGACAGCATCATCATGGTTGGAGATATGATCAACCGTTGGGCAACAAAACAATTGTTGGTAAACGGAGCCAAATTGAATTTGAAGGAAGATACCCAAAAGGAGTTCAACAAATTGGTGGAGCAATACAAAAGCGACTTGTACAGCAAGGCATACTTGGAAGCCTTGGTATACAAGAATCTGGATACCGTGGTTTCAGTGGAAGAAGCAGCATCCTATTATGAAAAGAACAAGGAAGCTTTCAAACTGAACGAAGAACTCATAAAACTCAGGTACATAGACTTGGGAGCCAATGACAATAGACAAGATTTGGAAGATTTGAAATCAAAGTTCAAGCGTTTTCAAGCAGAAGACAAAAAAGAATTGGATTCCATTTCAATTCAATTCAAATCCTATTCCTTAAACGATTCCGTATGGGTTCGTTTAAATCAAGTGGTAGCCAAAATTCCAGTAATCAACCAAGAAAACAAAGAAGAACTGTTAAAAAAATCTAATTTTATACAGCTCAAAGATTCATTAGGATTATATTTGGTGCAGATTAATGACGTTCTACTGAGAAATAGTATAGCACCTTTGGAATATGTGAAACCCACGATAGATCAAATAGTGGTGAACAGACGTAAGTTAGAGCTCATTGCCAAGTTAAAAAAAGACATTACAAAAGATGCCATTAAAAATAAACAATTTGAAATTTATAATTAATTTGAAACACCTCATAGCGTTAAGCTTAATCTTTTTTGTTGCAAATGGAACAGTTGCACAAGAAATCATAGAAGACACTCCGAAAGAAAAAGAAACAGATAGCGTACAACCATTTAGAGTGAAAAAAATAGATGGAGTTGCAGCAGTGGTAGGAGATTACATCATATTGGATTCGGATGTGGATACGATGATATCACAATTGAAGGCGCAAGGAGCAGATCTTTCAAACTTCACTAGATGTCAATTGTTTGGTAAATTGTTGGAAGATAAATTATATGCACACCAAGCCGTACAAGATAGCATTGTCGTTAGCGATGCCGAAATACGTTCTTATGTAAATCAGCAAATCGAACAATTCAAACTGCAATTCAACGGTTCGTTGGATGAAGTTCTGAAATTCTACAAAAAGGAAGATGAGAAGAGTCTAAGGGAAGAAATGATGGAACTCAACAGAACGAACAAGTTGGCTTCCGAAATGCAAAAGAAAATTGTAGAGGAGATCGAAGTGACGCCAGAAGAAGTGCGTCAATTCTTCAATAAGATACCGGAAGATGAGCGACCAACCTTCGGAACGGAGCTTAAGGTGTCCCAAATTATCATAGAGCCAAAGGTAAGCGAAGAAGAAAAGCAAAGAGTAATAGATAAACTTAAAGGTTTCAAGAGGGATGTAGAAGAAAACGGAGCAAACTTTCGCTCCAAGGCCGTTTTGTATACGGACGATCCAGGATCCAAGAAAACGGGAGGATTGTATACTTTGAACAGAAACCGCCCAAGAATGGCAAAGGAATTCAGAGAAGTGGCATTCTCATTGCAAGAAGGAGAAATCTCGGAACCATTTAAAACCGAATTCGGATATCATATCATCTTTTTGGAAAAAATTAGAGGTCAAGAATACGATGTTCGTCATATATTGCTAATACCCGAAGTATCTAGCGATGCCATCAAAGAAGCTAAGGAAAAGCTGGAAGGCATCAAGAAAAGCATAGTAGATGGCAACATCTCATTTGCAGATGCAGCTAGAGAATCCAGTGATGAAGTAAAAACGAAATACCAAGGAGGACAACTCATAAACCCAGCGACTCAAGATTATAATTTCGAGCTGACCAAGATGGATCCTGAATTGTATGGGCAAATCCAAAGTTTGAAAGATGGGGAGATCTCCGACGTAATCCCAGATCAAGACAGAACTGGAAATGTAAAATTCAAGCTATTGAGCATTACCGATAGAATAGAGGACCACAAGGCGGATTATTCCAGAGACTATTTGAAGATCAAAGAACTTGCATTGGATGAAAAGCGCATAAAGGCTATAGATAAATGGCAAGACGAAATAATAAAAGACACTTACATTAAAATAAGTGGCGATTATAGAGATTGTGATTTCAATAGTAATTGGTTAAAAAAATAAAATATAGGGAATGTCAGACGTAGCAGCAGTAAACCAACTGGTTAAAAAGTATAATGACTTAAGACAAGAAATAGCTAAAGTTATAGTCGGACAAGACGACGTTGTCAATCAAATATTGATTTCCATCTTTTCAGGAGGACACGCCTTGCTTATAGGTGTGCCTGGTCTAGCAAAGACATTGATGGTAAATACCATTGCACAAGCATTGGGATTGGACTTCAAACGTATACAATTTACGCCAGATCTAATGCCCAGTGACATATTGGGTAGTGAAATTCTTGATGAAAGTAGAAACTTCAAGTTTATAAAAGGACCAATATTCTCCAATATCATCTTAGCGGATGAGATAAACCGTACGCCACCCAAAACGCAAGCTGCCTTGTTGGAAGCAATGCAAGAAAGAGCGGTAACAGTAGCTGGACACCATTATAAGCTGGATTTGCCATATTTTGTCTTGGCAACCCAAAACCCGATAGAACAGGAGGGGACCTATCCACTTCCTGAAGCACAACTGGATCGTTTCATGTTTGCAATAAACTTGGATTACCCGTCGTTCGAAGAAGAGGTCGAGGTTGTGAAGGCAACAACGAGTGATGCTAAACCTACTATAAATCCATTGTTCACAGCAAAGGAAATCATAGATTTTCAACAATTGATCCGTCGTATCCCCGTAGCAGACAATGTTATAGAATATGCAGTGACCATGGTTGGGAAAACAAGGCCAAAAAGCGATGCCGCTTCAGATTTGGTAAAAAGCTATGTGGATTGGGGAGCAGGACCAAGAGCTTCACAAAACCTGATTTTGGCAGCAAAGACACATGCGGCCATAAACGGGAAGTTTTCTCCAGACATAGAAAATGTACAAGCAGTGGCAACAAGCATTCTAAGACACAGAATGATCAAGAACTACAAGGCCGAGGCAGAGGGGATAACGGAAGAAGAGATAATCAAATCTCTTTTTTAAACGGAGCAATCATACCTTTTCCATACAAATTATTGGCAGCCCCTAACGGGGCTTATTTTTAGTAAATTCATTTAGAATAGTACGATTTTTCAAAAGCAAATTCCACCTTGTGAAAATAGGATTTGCATTGAGTTTTAGATGATTTTGGATGTTGACCATTCAAAAAAAACACAGCCATTCTCAATAGAAAATTTTCTTAGAGAATAAATATTTGCTATTGCTCAATGTCAAAATATTATAATTGAAAGGGCCTCTTTTTTCAAAACAGGAGATATTGTCCTTGTTAATTTAATATTTTTTTAATTATAAATTTGTCATATCAGTAAATTTTAATTAAAAAAACAACTGTTTATTGATGCATTCTTAAGTATTTATCATATTCATTATATATTTTTTAAATACTGAAGAATTTTGTAAATTTGCGAAACTTAAAAAGAACAAGTTTAACCTTAAACATTTTACTATATGGCATTCGATATCGATATGATAAAAAAGGTTTATGATCAAATGACAGAGCGTGTTGATGCAGCTCGTAAAGTCGTTGGTAAGCCTTTAACACTTTCAGAAAAAATATTATATAATCACCTTTGGGATGGTACGCCAACGCAAGCCTTCGAAAGAGGTACGGATTATGTGGATTTTGCACCAGATCGTATCGCATGCCAAGATGCAACTGCACAAATGGCATTATTGCAATTTATGCAAGCAGGAAAAAACAAGGTAGCAGTACCTACGACTGTACATTGCGATCACTTGATACAAGCTAAGGAAGGAGCTGCCACGGATTTAAGAAATGCCAACGACATAAGTAGCGAGGTATTTAATTTCTTGGAATCCGTATCCAATAAATATGGCATTGGCTTCTGGAAGCCTGGAGCAGGGATTATTCACCAAGTGGTATTGGAAAACTATGCATTTCCAGGAGGAATGATGATAGGAACGGATTCTCATACGGTAAATGCCGGAGGTTTGGGTATGGTTGCCATTGGAGTTGGAGGAGCAGATGCAGTAGATGTAATGGCAGGAATGGCTTGGGAGTTGAAGTTTCCAAAGTTGATAGGAGTAAAATTGACAGGTAGTTTATCTGGTTGGACGGCTCCAAAGGACGTTATTTTAAAAGTGGCTGAGATTCTTACCGTAAAAGGAGGAACCGGAGCCATTGTTGAATATTTTGGTCCTGGAGCAACAGCAATGTCTTGTACTGGAAAAGGAACCATTTGTAACATGGGAGCAGAGATAGGAGCAACGACTTCAACTTTCGGATACGATGAATCCATGGAGCGCTATTTACGTGCTACAGAAAGAGCAGATGTTGCAGATGCCGCAAACAAAGTAAAAGAATACCTTACTGCAGATGCAGAAGTATATGCAAACCCAGAAGAATACTTCGATCAAGTAATCGAAATAAACCTTTCGGAACTGGGACCTTTGTTGAATGGACCATTTACTCCGGATCTATCTACACCGGTTGGCAATGACATGACTGATAAGGCAAAAGCCAACGATTGGCCGATAAATGTGGAATGGGGATTGATTGGGTCTTGTACAAACTCATCGTATGAAGATTTGTCAAGAGCATCTTCCATAGCACAACAAGCTTTGGACAAAGGATTGAAAATGAAGGCAGAGCTAGGGATAAATCCTGGGTCTGAACAGGTAAGATATACAGCCGATAGAGATGGTATCCTTGGTATATTTGAAAAATTGGATGCAAAGATATTCACCAATGCATGTGGACCATGTATTGGGCAATGGGCAAGATACAGCGACCCCAAAAATGCTCCTAAAAACAGCATTGTTCACTCATTTAACAGAAACTTCGCAAAAAGGGCAGACGGAAACCCAAATACTCATGCCTTCGTTGCTTCACCGGAGTTGACAGCAGCAATAGCTATTTCTGGTAGATTGGACTTTAATCCATTGACAGATAAGTTGATAAATGAAGATGGTCAAGAAGTAATGTTTGAAGAGCCTACGGGATGGGAGTTGCCTCCAAAGGGATTCGATGTTAAAGACAATGGATACTTGGCTCCAGTGGCAGATGGAAGCAATGTAGAAGTAAACGTAAGTCCTACCTCAGAAAGATTGGAATTGCTTACGCCTTTTGAGCCGATAGGAAATAAGATAGAAGGTGCCAAGTTGTTGATAAAGGCCTTTGGGAAGTGTACGACAGACCATATTTCCATGGCTGGACCATGGTTACGATTTAGAGGACACCTGGACAATATTTCCAATAACTGCTTGATAGGGGCAGTCAATGCATTTGGAAAGAAAACCAACTTTGTGAAAAATCAAATGACGGGAGAATTTGGTGGAGTGCCAGATACGGCGAGAGCATACAAGGCAGAAGGGATTAGAACCGTGGTAGTGGGAGATCACAACTACGGAGAAGGGTCTTCAAGAGAACATGCAGCGATGGAACCAAGACATTTGGGTGTTGCAGCCGTAATAGTAAAATCGTTTGCTAGAATTCATGAAACAAACCTTAAGAAACAAGGAATGTTGGGATTGACTTTTGCCAACGAGAGCGATTACGATTTAATTCAAGAAGATGACACTTTCAACTTTGCGGATTTAAACGAGTTTGCCCCAGGCAAGCAATTGACTTTGGAAGTTGTGCATGCAGACGGAAGCAAAGATACAATCATGTTGAATCACACATACAACCAATCTCAAATAGAATGGTACAATGAAGGTTCGGCATTGAACTTGATTAAAAAGCAAAACGCTTAATCTATTGTAAAGCAATATCTATCCACGTCAATCTAGAAGACGTGTAATATTTAAACCAAACCACTCAATTTCTTGAGTGGTTTTTGTTTTTTTAATACTTGACAAATAAAAGAGAAAACCAAGACAATTGCAAAGTCATTGTAATAGCCAGCTTTATTTGTTTAACCAGTTCCGAAATAAACTCATCAGCAGTGGGTAAGCTACATAAACCATTAGTATTACTAAAACTGTAGTTAAAAATGGTTCTACCAAAATTTCATTTACTCCTAATGCTATCAATCTAGATACAAACCATAGACGAAACACAACTCCTCTATGAATTATATTAATTGTTAGTGATAGTGTTCATATAGTTTTAAGTACTCCTGCATCTGCTCTTAAAGAAGCCCCGTTTGTGGCGATAGACAAAGGACTCGATAAATAAGAGACTAAATTTGCTATTTCAGTTGGATCAATGAATCGTTGTAATAGAATGTGCGAATTAGATTGTTGTAAAATTGCATTTTTCATTTGTTCAAGCTCAAGATTTTGAGTTTTTGAGATTTGCTCAACGATTTCTGCAACGCCATCTGAATAAGTCGGCCCTCCCAAAATCGTATTAACTGTAATTTCTGTTCCTTTGGTTAGTTTGGATAGACCATTGGCAATGGCAGACATTGCAGATTTTGTCATCCCATAATGAATCATGTTTTCTGGAATATTTACTCCAGATTCACTACTTATAAAAATAATTCTACCCCATTTTTTACGAAGCATTTGTGACAACAGTTTTCTAGATAAGCGAACACTGCTCATTACGTTTACCTCAAAATATTTGTACCAATCTTCATCTGTTATACTTTCAAATTCCTTAATGTCAAAAATTCCGACATTATTTACCAAAATATCTACATCAATCAATTTTTCCAGTAAGTCTTCAACCTCTTCTTTTTTTGAAAAGTCTGCCGTTATCGCTGAAACATCTGAGTTAGGAAATTGTTTTTGTAGTTTCTCTTTGGCTTGGTTGGTCTTTTCTATTTGTCGACCGTTAATTGTAACCGAAGCACCTTCATTTAATAGTTGTTGTGCAATTGCAAAACCAATACCTTGTGTCGAGCCACTAATAAAAGCTCTTTTTCCATTCAATTGTAAATCCATTGTCTTTATTTTTGTAATGATCGTTAAATAAATGAGTAAATTTTTACTCTACTATTTTCAGTTGTAATTCAATTTGTTGTTTCAAAATTTCTTTGTCTGGATAAATTCTTCGTAATGAATTAATTCCACACCAAATAGTAATTAAAAGCTTTCCTAAAGAATCTGCTGGCAATTTAGACTTGATGTTTCCCTTTTCTTGTTCTACAAGAATGGTAGCTGTGTATAGCTTTTCCACATCTTTTAAAATTTCAATCGCATCATTTTCAAGTTCATCGTCTATAAAAGTCATTTCAACAATTGTATTGGCAACAATACATCCTTTCAGGTGTTTTATTTTGGACTCATTTGCCACACCAAGAAAAAAATCTTTAATTAATTTAATTGGGTTGTCACTATTCTCTAATATGATTTTGAACTCATTGAGATCTTCTCTTCGTTGTTGAAGTGATTTTTTAAAAATTTCTTTTTTTCCCCCTTTAAATGTATTGTATAAGCTACCGGCACCTGCTCCTGTTGCTTCACTAAGGTCAGAGAGAGAGGTGGCATTGAAGCCTTTCTTCCAAAATACTTCTTGGGCTTTTATAATTATTTCTTTGTCTTGAAAAATATTTGGTCTTCCTTTCATTTGTTTTTGTAATGATTAATACAAAAATAATGAAAATAAAGTTAAATTCATTATTGCTTTAGCATTACAGCTATTGTTGGAGGTTAGAGTTTTTAAGCAGTTAATTATTTTTTTCCAATCCATCCCAAATGGGTATTTTTAAAATTATCATTGAATTTCAGTCCATAACCAAAAATTCTGTCCATTGCAGAATGTCCAAATAAAATTACACCTATTAATGTGATCAACGAACTGCCTATCCAAAATCCTAAAATGAAAATAGCAATTGCAACCAATTTATGATGGAAAAAATTATAGAGACAAGCACCTGTTTTAGGGGTTGCCAAATAGCCAATCATTGATAAATCAGGCAATAGGATGCAAGTAGGGAAAACCCACCATGCATATTCTAATTGGCTAAATAAGATTATTGAAAGAAGAAACTGCCCTAACTCTTCTAATTTTAAAAGGGTATTCATTTTGTTCTGTATATTTTATGCTCCTTGTATTAGATACATTTGTTTTTGAAAACAGAAATCGTTTTTGTTCGGTTACTATTTTTTAAGATCTTACCAATTACCACCATTGTAAACGTGTTTAACTCCTTTTTTCTTTAAAAAAAAAATTAACTTTCACACTTCTTGAATTGTGAGAGCAACAAATTTAGCAAATACAAACCGAATAGAAAATCCGTGAGGGTTTTCGTAAGAGACGATTACTAGCAATTAATTATACACGCCTGTTGTGTAACGTTTTCTTCTATTCCAAATAATCTTCAATTTTCTTAATTTCAATTACAATTCTATGGTTTTCGGGCAAACATTCAAGTAATTCTGAAGGCCTCGCTAATTCATTTTTAGGTGTTTTTTTGTACCAATTCAATACTTTTTCAAAGAATACTATTCCTGCCTGTTTCATTTCCTAATTCATAAGTGCAAAATCCAATTTGTTCAATCAGTTTAACGTATCTCCAAAGTTGAAATTCTTTTAGAGTTTCAGTATCAACTTTTAAATAATTTTCAAGAGCAAGTTTTAAATTCCCCATATCGTGATAAATATGGGCTAAATATAATTGAGCAAGAAAATTCGTTTTATCCAATTCACTTGATTTTTTAAAATTCTCAAGTATTTTTTCCGAATTATTCCTCCAATCTTCACTTTCGTAATCAATCAAT
This sequence comes from Bizionia sp., assembly GCA_020631395.1. Lineage (GTDB taxonomy): Bacteria > Bacteroidota > Bacteroidia > Flavobacteriales > Flavobacteriaceae > JAHDHI01. The sequence continues at coordinate 22,886 of JAHDHI010000042.1, read as the reverse complement.
CCAAGTATTTGATAATCTAGAGAAGTTAATTCATTTCGAGTCATTATTTTTTTTACGAATGCTTTTTCTTAATGAATTTTTTTCGTCTAATTTCTCTGAAATAAAGAATTTATCATATTCTTCCAAAATATCTTTTTCAAATTCAGTTTTCATTCAGTTTTTGTGATTTTGAGTAATGTTGCACAACGGCAGTCTGTCTCAAAACAGCCTTAGGTTTTAAGTAAATCTATGCATTTTTATGATAATTCATAGATTAGTATTGAAAGTGTGGGCTTTTTCAAAACTTGGTAAATTCAAAATATTCGAGCTTTTTCAGGTAATTAACAATTCTAAAGAAGCTTTTGACTCGATTCACAAGGTTTTTGAAGGTGTTTTTAGGCTTCCATCCAATGTTGATTAGTCTTTTTAAATTATAGGCTAGTGCGATTAATCCAAAGTCTGCACTTGCAGCAAGCATTCCCTTTTTGGTTATGACATGATCAATGGACTTGCAAGAAAAACTTGGACAATTTTTTTAAGAACTATGCTGCGAGATTAAAATTATAAAATTCAATTTCGGTTTCATATGGTGTTTTGTATCCTAATGCTGAATGTTGTTTTTATGTGGGTGAAAAACTACTCAATATGTTTTTTTTAGAGGCACAAGTAAGGGTACTCTCCTTTTTCTTCGACATTATAGTGAAACCGGTTTTAAAATTATAAGTATGAGTGATATTTACCACGTATTAGCAAAACATTTTTCTGATGAAACAACAGCAATTGAAGAAGAACAAGTGTTACAATTTAAAAAAGAGAATCCTATAGAGTATAATGCTTTAAAAAAGTTTTGGGAATCTGATAGTAAAACCATAGAAGTAGTTGATTTTAATACAAAAAAAGCACTTAAAAAAATCCAAAAGGAATTAAACAATAAACAAAAAAGAAAAGTTATTCCTTTATTTCATTCATATAAAAGAATGGCGGCAGCGGTTATACTATTAATTGTTGGGTTTACCATAGGATATAAACTGATTAATAATAATTTTAATAGTGAAACCACAGTAAATATGATCGTTAATACAGATCATACACAACAAAAAGTACTACTCGCAGATAGTTCTATAGTTTGGCTCAATAAGAATGCAACACTTTCGTATAAAAAGAAATTTGATGAAACCAAAAGAGAAGTAACCTTAACCGGAGAAGGCTTTTTTCAAGTAACTAAAGATAAAACAAGACCCTTTATCGTAAAAGTTAATACAGCCGAAGTAACAGTCTTAGGAACATCATTTAATATAAAAGAAGATAGCATACAAACTTCAATTACTGTGAATACAGGTAAAGTTAATGTAAGATCCAATGTGTTAGACAAATCAGTTGTAGTCACACCAGAGTATACAGCTCAAATTAATAAAACAGAATTAAAACATTTTAAAACAAAAAACAAGAATTATTTGGCTTGGAAAACAGGAATATTCGAATTTGACAATACCCCTTTTGATCAAGTTATAAAGGATTTGAACACTTATTATGAAACAAAATTGGAAATGGAAAACAACAGAAATTTACCCCCTTGCTACCTAAAAGCAAAATTTAATAATCAAAAGATAACCGAGATTATAGAAATCATAAAATTGATATGTAATGTCGAAATAAAAAAAGAAAACAACAGCTATAAAATAGTAAGTAATTAAATGAAAAAATTATTCAATCTGTTACTGGTACTGCTTAGTTTTAAAGCTATAGCACAAGAAATTAAAATAAACGAAATAGAATTTAATAATATAAGTATAAAAGAGGCTTTAGAAATATTAGAAAAGAAAATACCAAACAAATCATTTACATATAATAATAATTTAAAGGTATTACACAATAAAGTAAACAAGTCGTATCAATCCAAAACATTAAATGAAATTTTAAACGATTTATTAAAACCCGAAGGTGTATCCTATAGAATAATCGGAGATAACATTATTATTTATCTTCAATCAGATGATTCTAAGAGACACAACAATAAAACGTTTTCTGGTTATATATATGATGAAAATACAGGAGAAGCATTATTAGGTGCTAATATATACTCCGCTGAATCTTTAAAAGGTGTTGCGGCTAACTATTATGGTTTTTTTAGTTTAGAAGTACCAAAAGAAGAAACAACTATTTTAATCAGTCACATAGGGTATGCTGATAAGGTTGTACAATTGAAAGCTTCGACAACAAGACAAAATATTTTGCTGGCAACTCATGATCTAATGTTGGATGAGGTTATTGTCAGTGGATTTGACAACAAATTGGAAAAGGAGTATGCTGGAGCTTTAAATATTTCTGCAGAAAAACTTAAGAAGCTACCTTTATTTTTAGGAGAACCAGATATTATCAAAGGCATACAGTTACAAAACGGTATAAGGACAATAACTGAAGGCTCTTCTTTTTATTATGTTAGAGGAGGTAATCATGATCAAAACCTGGTACTGATAGACGAAGCTCCATTATATAATCCGTCTCATATTTTAGGATTAGTATCGGTAATAAATGGGGATGCCATAAAAAAGACAAGTTTTTATAAAGGGTATTTTCCGTCGAAATATGCCGGAAGAATATCATCTGTTATGGATATCACTACAAATGATGGAAACCTTAAGGAACTAAACCTAAAGGGAGGAGTCTCTGCAGTAGGGGCACGTGCTGTTATAGATGGGCCTATTGTCAAAGACAAAGCATCTTTTATGATTTCTGGAAGAAAAAGTTTTGTTGATCTATTCCTAAAAAAATCACTTGATGCAGTACCGAATTATTATGATATCAATGCCAAAACCCATTGGAGAGTAAATAAAAATAACAACTTATATCTTTCTGCATACCATAGTAATGATAAATTAGAATTACCAGATACGGATTATGTAACCAATTGGAGTAATACATTGGGAACCCTCCGCTGGAATCATATTTATAACAATAAGTTATTTTCCAATACCTCATTAATATACAATCATTTTAATAGCTCTTATCGAGGATTGAGTCAAAATCGAAAATGGGTAAACGGGATTGATGAGGTGCGCCTAAAATATCAACTATCCTATTATTTAAATAATAAAAATAAGCTAGTAGCCGGAATACGAATAGGAGATCATGCAGTTAAACCAGGTGAGTTTGATGATAATAGTCTGGGACTTACAAAAAAAAGACATAGATCTTATGGCATTTTTGCATCCCACAGATATGATATCAGTAAAAAATTTCGAATGGAATATGGTGTTCATTTTAAAACCGTACAAGCACTTGGTAATACAAGATTGATCGATTTGGATAATGATTATAATGTAATCAAAACCTATAATAGTGGCACTGGGGTATATAAAACGTGGATAGGGCTCGAACCAAGATTAAATTTGATGTATCATATCAATGATAACAATAGAGTATTTGCTTCTTTTTCCAGAATGCAACAATTTATTCATTCATTGAATAATTCACAGAACGACTATGACTTTATAAAAACATGGATTCCGGTTTCCAACAATGTAGATCCTCTATACTCGAATATTTATTCCGTAGGATATAATTTAAAAGCAAACAATCTAATAACACTAAATATAGAAGGGTATTATAAAAATATTGAGAATCAGTTGGATTATATAGCGTACCCAAAACTTCAAAATATAAATTACGAAACAGAACTAAGAGCAGGAAAAGCAAACTCATATGGAGTAGAGCTGGGCGTAGGATATCAATTTAAAAAACTAAAATTACAACTAGATTATAGTTATTCCAAAACAAAATTTATCACACCAGGTATCAATAATGGTAAATCTTATGTCGCTCCGTATGATATACCCCATCAATTAACTATTAATGGATTGTATCAATTTAATTATAGATGGAGCTTTTCTGGATTATGGAAATTTAGCTCAGGAAGACCATTTACCTTACCTGTCGGGACACAATTATTAGGAGGAGGAAGTGAATTACTTCCGATATATGGGAATAAATATAACGCCAGAGGAATGAATTTCCATAAGTTAGATTTTATGATAACGCTCGGCCCTAAAAAATCCACCAAAAAATGGAAAGGGACTTTAAATGTTGGAGTGTCCAATGCATACGGACAAAGCAATCCGTTAACCTACTCTTATACAGGGTTTCGTAACCTAAATGCAGAGAGTTACGATTTTTTTAAATTTCTTCCAACACTCTCTTACAATTTTAAACTTTAATCATAATACAATCATGAAAAACATAATAAAAGCATTTTTTTTGTTGTTTACCCTTATCTCTTGCGAAGGTGAAGAAGTAGATATAAATGATTTAATAAACGATAATTCTAGTTCCATAAAATATATAATAGAAGGAATGATAACAAATAATTCTTCTAAACATCACATTATACTTTCAAAACCAGGAAGATTCGGAAATGACTCTGAGATTGAAGGCGTATCTGGTGCAGCGGTACAAGTAAGTGATGGATCACAGATCTGGAATTATTCTGAATTACCTCCGATAGACACGGAAGATAATTCTGTTTTTAGCCATATTAATCCCACAATTTATGAAAGTGATGAATATTTTTCAGGAGTTGAAGGTAAAACCTATACCCTTAAAGTGGTGATAGATGGAACAACATATACCGCTCAAGAAAAGATGCCAGTCGCATCAGTTGCGTATGAAGACGAATTGTCCATTTTGAAAAAGACATCATCCAACAGTATTTTTGGACAAGATAAAAGTTCAATTTGGTCGAATCAAGAAGTAGATAGAGAAAGGGAAAGTATCAAGTTATTAAGTCCAAGCTCTTCCCTAATGAGATTTTTTGATCGAATAGAACCTGAGGGAATATTGGGTACGGATACTGGTTTTGGTTCGGGATTCTTTGTAAATAACACCAGTGTTATAAGAAAATATAGTATTACCGATACGTTTGCCGAGTACCGATGGGCATATTTGTCAGAATCAGAGTGGCAGGGTATAGCTTTTAGCACCGAACCAGGACAATTACCTACATTTTTTAATACACCAGAAGTGAGTGGTTCTTTTTCCGTAATATCCGGTAAATCTTATGATTTTGATGGCAACTCCTTAACTTTACGTACAATAAGATTGTTTGAAGAGCAAAGTAGTTACAGCGCGACATATGATGAAGGAGAATTTATCGTTTCTTTTTCCGCCACAGGACAATGCATCTTACAAGGACTCAATCAGAGTATGACTGGAGCTTATGAAATTTTAAATAACCAATGGGTTACAATGTATTTTCCAGTTGCTTATAATGATATGGAGAATCCCTCAGTAGAGCTATATAGATTTTATAAATTAAAAATTCAGGGAGCCATAGAACTAGTACCCGATTCTAATTTTTATCAAGGAGGGCGGCCTGGATTTGAGTATATCAACGAAACATCTTTAAAATCGGCAGACTCTATAATTTGGGAGTAATTCTAAACACAATCAAAGTACTTGATATATGTAATTTGTATACATAATTCCGACACATCACTTTTGGGGCTAGGAAATATGAAATATTCCATACTTTTTTAAAAAAGCATAGAATATTTTTGTTATGTATATGAAAACGTGTAGCTTTAAAAAAAACATTGAGGAAATCGATAAAATGATGCAAAAAATTGACCTGATATCGCGAAAAGGGAAGTAGAAGTTTAGGAATCCTACCAATACAAAAGTATATCGTACTATTTAAAAATTGATTTTGAGTTATCTAAATAAACATAATGCCCCTAACTTCTGATTTCTATGAACAGTATCGATAATATCTTTAATACTTACTATAATCCTTTGTGTAATTATGTAACAAAAATTGTAAAGGATAATTTTGTGGCTGAAGATCTTGTACAATCTCTATTTATCGAACTATGGGAAAAGAATAAATTTGCAACAATTGAAAATCCAGAACGGTTTTTATTACGAAGTGCAAAATTTAAGAGCATTGATTTTATACGAAAACAAAAAAAGTTAAAAGAACTACCCTTAGATCATAATCAAGATTTCCCAGAAGTAGATGCCTTAGATTTAGGTGAAGATGACATAGAACCTTTATTACATTATTTTGCATCTAAACTCCCACTAAAAACGAGAGAAGTTTTTTTGTTAAGTAGATCCTCTAGGTTAAGTTATGCCGAAATAGCACAGGAGCAAAAGATATCAATTAAAACTGTAGAATCGCATATGAGTAAAGCTTTAAAAGCTATGCGTTCATTATTAAATACCCATGATTTTTTATTTGCATTGATTTTTTTTGATTTTTAATAATGTGGTTTTATTAGATTAGTTTTTTGTAGTCTTTTGAGTATGTTTCTATTGACATTTTAGAGAATATACTATCAGGACCAAAGGGTTGCAATGTTTTATAATATAGTGTTATTGACTTTTTTCTTTACAGGATTTTACTATTTTAATTCCGCTAATCGTATCTTTCGATATGGTAAAACTTGATTTATATTCTCCCAGTTCTGCATATAAAGTACTTCCTTTTTTATAATGAAAACTAGTTCCTATAAAATCTAGCAATTTACTTTGGTCAGTTCCAATTGCTATACTATCCCATACTTTTATATCATCTGTTTTTAATTCAAGAATGTATAATGACTCGTTCTTTGAGTTAAATTTCCAATTTTCTGGTTTATCAGTCGTATATACAGTTAACAATCCCATCATCCGATACTTTTGGTCTTTATTTATTAAATGGTAAAAGCCATAAAACCCTTCTTTTTCCTGTTTACATAAAGATTCAAGTTCAGAATGCGGAACAACTCCAGAGGTAGTCGTTAAGAATTCTAAATTTTTAATTTCCGTTAAATTTATTGGGTAAGCAAATACTCCTATTGGCATTTCAGGATTATTTTCTTCAACAGAGTTTGCTTCCAAAGTTTCTATTTTGTTTTCAATTTTAATAGATCCCTTTTCCGTTTCTTTTTTACAGAAAACAAGTGAAAAACTCAATAAAACTAAGATTAAATATCTTTTCATTCGAATTGTCGATAACAATGTTACAATAGCAATTGCCATTACATTCCATATATTCATTACAAATCTAACGGATTTTAAATTAATTTGGAATGACTAGCAATAAAACAAAAATAAGTTGTTTGATTTTAGTATGTTAGGGTGTAAATACCCATGCTGTTTGGGACAATACCACCGTGCTTTTTCTTCAGGTAAGCCATAATTTTATGCTAAACAAAAAGGATGAAGTTATGTCAGCTTGTAAGAAAGTAAAGAAGTGGATTACGAAAAAAGTCCAAATACCTGTTGAAAAGGCTATTACAAAAGCCAAAAAGCAATGTGAAGAGGTAAAGAAAAAAATCGAAGAGAAGGTTAAAAAGCCCATTGAAGATTGGGTTTCCAAACAAGAAAAGAAATGTAAGAAGAGAAAGTGCAAAAAATGGTGTCTTTGTTGCAATAAGTGGTTTTGTTGGATTGTCACTGTAGTCGTGAAAGTGGTTACTTGGGTATTGGTAACCGTTATTAAATGGGTGACTTACTGGGTGTGCAAAATCGTAATGGTCGTGGTGGATGTCATTGTGAAGATCATCGTTAGGCTGTTGAAATTCCTAATTACTTTCATAGTATGTCTATTTACAGACCCATTGGAAGCACTCAAGGCCATATGGGAACTTTGGAAAGACATATTGGACATTGTCGAAACCATCTTCGATTTCATAAAAGGCTTGGTGTGCGATTTAATGGAATACATAAACGACTTTAAGAGACTCACCTGTAGCCTTACGGAATCATTTGGTTGGATAGGTAGAGTGTTGTTTGGATTTGTGGACGGAGCAATGAGCTCTGTAAAACAAATAATTGGGACAGCATGCAATCTCTTGGAAGGAATAAAAGATACCATATTTGGCATTTTGAACTTGAATGGATGTAGGATAAGTGGGGGCTTGACAAACATAGGAGTTGGCATAGGTAGGATAATACTCGTCGCATTTGGAGTAATAGGATGGGTGTTGGTAAGTGGCATAGCAAGCAACGTGCGTAAAAAGAAATTGAAAGAAACCATAGATTTTGCACTTTCAGAAGCATTTACAGGAGATGAAGATAGAATAGAGCGTATAAAAGACAAAATGAGGTTTTATAGTTGCCCAATGGGATTGCCAGTACAAATCGATGCTAGAAGAATGTGCATTAAGTCCGATCGATACTTGCAAGCGTTGCACGTAAACGGGTTTGTAAACCTTTATGCATTGGCTGGTCAGATAAATGGTTGCGCTGGTAAAAAGTGGGCAACGCAAACAGCATCGGTAAATGGGGAAGTCGTTTATACGGGAACAGACATAAGGGTATCCTATTTCGACATCAAACGATTCATAGAAGAAGGACCAGAATCGGTTCCTGAATTCAACGTATATCCAATAAAATTGAGTGCCTACGAAAATGCATTGCGCGTGGCCAAGGAAAAAGCATACCAGTTGGGATTGGAACTATGGTGGAATGAGATTGAGGATTACCCAATAAACTTGAGAACGGATGGAAGCTTCAGGTATGTTCCAATGAATACGGACTTCCATGAAGAAGTGTTTTCGAACTTTCCTAGAAACGGAACAGACGATCCGCTTTGTAAAGTACCATCCTTGGCACTATTTCAATATCTGGATGATGAACCATCTTTCGGGTTGACAAGCTGGTACAGGCCCCCTACATACATTCCTAGTTGTAGCTGTTCAGACGATAAATGTTGTGGGCCATCCAGTTATGATGCAAATGGAGGATATGCTAGAAAGAGTGGTGTGTCATTCACGGATAGGACACCCAAGTACATTTTTGAAACGGTGTTGGTACATGAACTAGGACACTACTTTGGACTTTGCCACTGTGGGCATGATGGCTTGGAGTACATTATGTATTCGCCCGCAAAATCAAAGAAAACCATTACAGGAAACACTTTTTTGGAGTTTCTATTGCTCAGTGGAGGACCTTCGTTTACCATCGACGATGCAAAAGAAACTTGGAAATGGTTGACTCAAGTAGCACAAAACACATGTCTATTCCCTTAAAATCCAAAAATTATGGAGCATTATATAATTGATGAATCGAGTAAGCTCTTTAAATTGATTTCTGGAAAGAAATTGAAGAGCTATGATAAGATCATATTGGATATGGAACAATTGAACGATGAAGAAAATATGGTTTACGAAAGCAAGTTGAATGAATTGCACAATGCTTGTGGTTGTGAGTTGGGAGCATTGTGTTGTTTTATTTCCATATGCGTTTACCTTGTTTTTAGTCTAATGGATTTAAAGACGAGCAATGGAATTTTATTGAGAAATGGTGCGATTGTCTTTATCACCTCTGCTTTGATGGGAAAGATCGTAGGTATGGTCATCGCAAAAATGAAATTTAAAAAAACAATTAGGACGCTAATGGCAAAACTAGGTGAAGTAGCATAGGTAAAGAGATGAAATAGTAGTGATAAAAATCTACAAGGTATTTTTTTTCGTATAAATAGTAAGTAATTACATTGAATTTAGACTATATTTAAAACTAAATAAACTAAAACGTACTTAAAAATGAACTCACTTTGGTTTTTTGAAGATGTAAATCTTTTCAAAGTCTTGTGCCCCCACAAGTTTAAGACATATAAGAAAACTCACGAATTTGATGCCTACAAGAAGAAGGATTACATATATTTTGAAGAAGATTCTTCAAATAAGGTATTTCTTATAGAAAAAGGAAAGGTTAAAATAGGTTATTATAGTGAAGATGGTGACGAAATTGTAAAGGCAATATTAGGTCGTGGTCAACTATTTGGTGAAAAAGCAATACTGGGAGAGTCAAAACGCGATGAATTTGCCCAATCTTTGGACAATACAACTTCAATTTGCCCAATAGGGGTAAGTACTATGCATGAGTTGATGCGAGAAAACCAAACCTTTAGTTTCAAAGTCTACAAGTTTATAGGCTTCAAGTTTAAAAAGTTGGAAAGAAGGCTGCAGCTACTAATGTTCAAAGACACAAAGACACGATTGATAGAATTTCTTGGAGAGCTTTGCACCGAATATGGTTATGATTGTGAAAAAACAGGAGATCACATAATACATCATCCCTACACGCAAAGCGATATAGCGTCATTAATAGGAACCTCCAGACCCACCATAAATATCCTTTTAAACGAATTGAAAGAGGAAAACTACTTGGATTTCAATAGAAAAGAGATAAGAATTTTAAAAAAAACTGCCTAATGTTAGCTAGCTAACATTTTATAAATAGTCTTAGCTATAATTTTGTTCGTATATAATTATGAACTTTAAAAAAATAGCAATGATTAGAAAAATGATTTTAGGAGTTTTGGCATTAGGAATTTTTGCCACTTCTTGTAGTAATGACGACGATGGTTCGACACCATCACCAGCAACATCTACATTAACTATTGACTTTACTGGATTAGCACCATTGGGTGATAATTACGTTTACGAAGGATGGATCATAGTAGATGGAGCCCCTGTGTCTACGGGAGTACTCACCTCACTTACCTTTCCACAAACAATCCAAATAGCAACAGAGCAATTGGCTGCAGCTACAAAATTCGTGTTGTCAATTGAGCCAGAATCGGATACGGATCCGGCACCAGCAGCGACAAAGATACTGGCAGGGGATTTTTCTGGAAACTCTGCAAATGTATTGCCTGCACCGGTTACAACGGATGCTAGCAATTTTTTATCATCCACAGGTAAGTTCTTTTTAAGAACCCCAACAGATGAGGCAGCTGGATCAGGAAACAACATGAACGATGAATATGGTATTTGGTTTGGTACTCCAGGAGCGCCACCAACGGCAGGATTGGATTTGCCTACCTTGTCTGCAGGATGGAAGTATGAAGGATGGGTAGTTGTAGAAGGCGTTGGTCCAATTTCTACTGGTACATTCACTGGATTCGCGGAGGTAGATGATTCCAACGATTTCAGTGGTACGGAAAACAACGCAGGACCACCTATCCCAGGAGAAGATTTCTTCTTGAATGCTCCTGCAGGATTTACCTTTCCTTTGGATGTTAGAGGACGTGATGTCGTGATTTCCATAGAGCCGGATCCAGACAATTCTACAGATCCATTCTCTATGAAACCGCTAGCAGGAACAGCAGGAAACGATACAGCTCCCACCACTTACGATTTAGCTCTTAACTTGGTTAGTTTGCCTTCAGGTACGGTATCGAGATAAAAGATTTGTTTTTTATTAGATTTTGAAGCGTTATTCATACTTTTATGAATAGCGCTTTATTAGTTTTGCATACTATGAAAAAAAAGAAAGTAAATTTTAAAAACACAATGTTTCTGGTACTTGTCATACTATTGATAATACCACAAACAAGATTGCATATTCAAGTGTTGTTGCATAAGGGTTTGGCTCTTTTTGGACCAAGTATGGAAAATGTGAATGACGTGGAAGAGATAAGCAGTTACGATTGGAAATTACAAGATGCAAAGGGAAATGTCATTAATTTCGAAACATCCAAACACAGGGTGACTTTGGTTAACTTTTGGGCAACTTGGTGCCCACCATGCATAGCAGAAATGCCTTCGATGGAAGCATTGTATGTAGATTACAAGGATAAGATGGATTTTGTTTTCGTATCCAATGAGGATCGGGATGTCGTTTCAGAGTTCTTAAAGCGTAAAGAATATACATTTCAGACGTATACCCCAATAAGCAAGGCGCCAGAGACATTCGATGTACAAAGCATTCCAAGAACTTTTTTGATAGATAGAAATGGCAATGTGATAATAGACAAGTCCGGTGCAGCAAATTGGAACAGCAAGACTGTGAGAACTACCATAGACGAACTTATAAAGTTATAATGTGAGATTTTAGATTTGTTGTAGTTATGTTCCTAGATATGCTGTAAAGATCTTCAATGTAAGTAATCCTTAATAGAACTAACGGATATGAAAATTTGTATTGCGCAAACAAAGTCTTTAAAAGGAAAAATCCATAGGAACATTCAAAACCATTTGCGATTGATTGAATATGCAATTGAATTGGAGGCAAGCCTAATAATGTTCCCTGAATTGTCGATTACAAGCTACGAGCCAAAAATGGGCAAGGAGCTTGCAGTTAATATTATGGATTCTATTTTCAACCCATTCCAAACAATGTCGGATGACAATGACTTGGTCATAGGAATAGGAATGCCTGTAAGGACAGATGATGGGATAAACATAGGTATGTTTGTCTTTCAGCCACATATAAAAAGGATGGTTTACTCAAAACAAATATTGCATCCCGATGAGCAACCTTATTTTGTTGGTGGAAAAGAACACACTACCCTGAATGTTAAAGGAAACAGTATAGCAGTAGGGATTTGTTATGAAACATTGCAACGGCAACACTTCTTGCAGGCCAATGAAATGGGAGCAGACATCTATATTGCAAGTGTGGCCAAATCTATGGACGGAATTGATAAGGCCTACCTCTATTTTTCGAAAATCTCAAATGAGTTTGCTACACCTGTGCTAATGTCAAACTGTGTAGGTCATTGTGATCACTTTTTGAGCATTGGTCAAAGCGCTGTATGGAACAAGAAAGGAGAATTGATAAAAAAACTTGATGAAGAGAATCAAGGAGTTTTGATTTACGATACGAAATCGGAAAAGGTTGAATCCCATCAGATTATTTATAAGAAAAGGGAATAACCCGATTAAGACGACATATTGCAAGTATTTAGCTTTTGTTTTCAAGGCTATTTAATGAATCAAAAAAAATCGGAGCTGGATCCAACTCCGATTCTAAAACTTGCACCATTTATGAAATGTCTTTCGTTTTTACAATTGGTAATCTGAATATATAAGCCTAAATAGCATATAGGATTAAAAATCTATTTGTTGAATTCGTCTACTTTTACCAATAACAGCCTAATTTTTTGGTATTGTCTTTATGCGAACTATTTCTCTTTCTTGTCTATCGAGAAACAGAATTATTACTTCTAAAGTTGTAGTATAATCTTGGGTAGTGTTCGAAGTTGTAATTTCCTACATTGAAGTCGTTGTATAGATACCAACCATTGCTTGAGCCATTCCATCCCACATTAAAGTGCAAATAGACCGTGTCGTCGTCACTACTCGATTGGTCGTCACCAAAGTATCGAGTAAAGCCGTCTATAATCCATAAATGACCAGCGCCGTTGTTTCCATCATAGCTGGAAATTACAAATAGATTTTCACTTTCCAACTCATTGTAAATATCATCTAGTGACATATTGTTAAAAGATTTGGATTTAATTTGTTCATCAAAACCAAAACGCTGTCTTGAATTGGCTTGTTGCATTTTGCTTGAATATGCCAAAGACCCATTGGTGCAAGTGTATTCCATTTCCATGATATCTCCAACTTCTCTCATCAACCTAGCAACTTCATCACCAGTCTCCGTTCCCGAATCTTCAAGCTGGTATCCGTATCTTAAGTTGTTATAGTTGTAGTTGTCCATTGATTTGTAGAAGAATACAACCTGAGACAAACAAGTGGCCACACATCCAGTATAGGCTCTGTCACATGGTAGATAGTTCGAAGCCTCACATCCCAATTCCTCCTTGGTTGGTGCAAAGTCATTGTATACACAACGTTGTCCCCATTTTGTATATGTTAGTTGAGGAACATATTGCATGTTGCTTTTACTTGTTCTTTTTTCCAAATTGTCTTTGGAAGCCTTCTTTTTAAAATTCTCCAGCTCTTTTTCACCAATGGTTTCATTGTCACGTAAATACTTTATTTTGTTGGTGTAACCTTTAATCCATGAATTTAATTGTTCAGGAATGTCGTTAATATGGAACTCATTGTTGCCGTAGGCCAAAACGGGTTCCAATCTTTTGTCTCCCGAAATGATTGTAAAAGAAGGATTGGTTTCCGATGGTTTTTGAACGATGTATAGAGAAGGTTCATTGTTTGAATCTTTCAAAGATGAAACCTCCAAGTGTTTTTCAGAAAGATTTCCTTTGCGATCTTCTCCATTTAAAATATACGAGGCAATTTCTTTGGCCTCATCTTCATTTACCAAATAGTCTTTGTTTTCATTTTTATGGTTTGTCGGAGATTCTTGAAGTGTATTGTCTTCACAAGAAATTAATAGCGAGAATACAATAACTAATTGTATCATGTTTTTGATGGTTTGTTTCATTTTTTTTTAAATAAGTTAGGTTAGCTGTTAATTGTTAAAGCATTTTGATAAACTAAAATTTCATGATTACTTTAATTGTTTGTTTTACAATGTTTTTGACTTGTTGATTAGAATTATAAATATCCGAGATTTTACCTGATTTTGTGTGTTGAAAAAGTTATCAAAGTGTTAACCTAAAGAATCATTCCAATGCTCTGGTTTTTTTAGTTGGACAAGATTTTGAAAGACGAACCAAATGGGAAGAAATTGAAGGTGTCGTTTCCTTAAGGAGAAACTATTAATGCTCCTTTTACGGTGTGTGTGCAAAACTCAATCATATGTAGAGTGTATCCAAACAAAGTAAATGAATGTTCAAATTGCGATTTCATTAGTATTCTATTTGTAAAATTTTTTAAAATGAACAATGTGAAAAAAAAATCTTGTGACAAGCGAAAGCATTGAAGCCATTCATATCAAGTTTTACTTGATTTTTTGAAGTTTTAAATTTGAAGAAAACTGCAATTATTGTAGTATTTTACGTGTTATTTAAAATAATTCTGTTAAATTGATGCTGAATTAATAAAATAAAACTAAAAAAATGGAACTAATTGTAACACTTGTAATTGGAGCAGTTGCTGGCTGGTTAGGTAGCGTAATCTATAAAGGCAGCGGGCTAGGTATCATTGGAAACGTCATCGTTGGTATAGTTGGTAGCTTTGTCGGCTCTTGGCTATTGGGAAAACTAGGTGTTAGCATCGGGTCGGGGTGGATAGGAGCAATACTTACAGGTGCCATTGGGGCAATAGTTATCTTGTTTCTACTTAATTTGATATTCAAGAAACGGTAAGTTTTAATTCATAAAAAGGATACTGGTAACTATAGAGTCTTGAAAAAAGCCTTTATGAAAGTAAAGGAGAAAAGGGAATACATGATTTTAAGCTCTTCCCAAAGATTGGATTCTTCATCCAAAAAGCGAAACATGGTTTCAACTGAGTTTTTTGTGTAGAATCGTTCAAAGATCCATTCTCCTTTCGAGTTCTCATCGAGCAAGACTTTGAGGAAGACCTTATCGTAAAATCGAAATCGTTCATTTGTCAATTTGTTGGAAGGTGTTTTGCCTTGCTTTATGTTATCAATGATTTTTGATACTTTCTTCTCTGTAAGTTTAAAGGAATATCCCGTAGAACCTTTTACCCAACCACCAGCAGTACCGATCTTGGTTATGTGTTTCGTGGAGTATTCTCCAAAAGGAAAACTGGTCATGGGAATGTTTCCTTCTTCAGTTTCGATTATTTCATAATTGTCAATTTTCAAAATGTCTGAAACATATTGCTTCAAGTAAGTGTCATACACCTTGTTTGAGACGGTGTTTGCTGTGAAATAGGTAAATTCTACCAAGGCTTTGTTTTTGGAAAGTGGTAAAACGTAGGTAAAAGAAGTTTGTTCTCCATCTTTAATCCTATAATCCATCATTGTAAAGGCATCTGGGTTGAAAGTACTTTCTTTCGTAGCTATGATCCAACCCTTGAAGTGCTGTATGATCTTGGTGTGTTTTAGGTTGTCTTTGGAAAAGTCATTGTTTATCCTACTATCGAAAACATGGGAGGCACTATATGTGTTTGTTGATGAGGAAACCTCTACATCATCGACCTCTTCTACCAAAATGACATCATCTATGATGAAATGTATGTTCTTGTTTTTCGACAATGTGGATTTTGCTTCATTGTAGAAATCTATGGACCTCAACATTTTATAGCCATAAGGATGCAATTTTAGATTCAAATGTTTTTTTGAAGTTTGAAAATGGGCTATTTTCCAGCCTTTGTATACCAAGGAGTCCCATTGTCCCTTTCCTTTTTCCCAGAAGCACCAAGTTTTGTCGTTTGTACTTTTGGGGGCTTTATCTATCAATGCTATCCTTTTGTTTTCGAAGTAGGCATCTTTGGATAAGGCAAGAGCCAGTTGTAGTCCAGCCATACCATTTCCAATGATAATGTAATCGAAATGCTTTTTGCTGCTCATTTTTATAGACGCGGAAATTATCGTTTAAAATACTTAAAAGGTACGACAAGCATTCCAAAGCACTCTCCATCCTCTTTGCCTAGATGCTTGTGGTGCATTTTGTGAGCACGCCTAACTCCTTTGGCATACCAATTGTTCGCATTGCGAAACATTTTGAATCGTTGATGTATGAAGATGTCATGAACAATGAAATATGCAGCTCCATAGGCCATGATGCCAAGTCCAATGGGTAGACAATACCAGATGCCCTCATAATTCCACAGGTAAAAACAAGTCATGCTAACTATGGCATAAAAAATAAAAAAGGCATCATTGCGTTCAAACCAACTATTGTGATCCTTCTTATGGTGGTCTTTGTGCAACGACCATAAAAGACCATGCATTATGTATTTGTGGGTAAACCATGCATTGAATTCCATAATGCAAAAAGTGGTTAAAAAAATCAATATCCAGTATAGTGTTTGCATTACATTAAATTGAGTTGATATTTTACATAGCTTCTGGTCAAGAGCTCTATCTTTTTATAATTGGGTACCCGTATTCTGGCATTTTTAATTTCCAAGGCAGGGGTTTTCTTTAGCTTTTTAAGTAATTGGTTGTAATATCGATAGGCCATGAAAACTCCAAACTTTGCTTCTATGGGCAATAATTTGATGCCTTTCAAACCTTTGGCGAAATCTTGTTCTATGTCTTTGATTATGTGCTGTTTTGCAGATTCGTCCAAATTGTTCAAATCCGTATTAGGGAAATAAGTACGTTCCAAGTCGTCATGATCTGCTTTTAAATCCCTTAGGAAATTTACCTTTTGGAATGCAGAACCCAATGACATTGCGGTATCTTTTAAATCATCATACTTGTTTTCGTCTCCTTTTACAAACACCTTCAAGCACATCAACCCAACGACATCTGCAGAGCCGTAAATGTATTCCTTGTATTCCTCTTCTGTCAAGTATTCACTTTTGGACAAGTCGAGACGCATGCTTTTCATAAATGAGTCTACCATGTGTTTCTCTATGTTGTTCTTGTGGTAGGTATGTTGGAAGGCATTCAATATGGGATTTAGGCTAATTCTGTCTTTTAGAGCTCGTTCTAGATCTATTTCGAAATTTTTAAACAATTCAACCTTGTCGTAATCGTGGAAACTATCGACTATTTCGTCTGCAAAACGAACGAAACCATAGATGTTGTATATGTCTTGGCGTATGCAACTTGACAGCATCTTTGTTGCCATGGAGAATGATGTGCTATAAGATCTTGTCACGATTTTACTGCAATCATAGGACACCGAATCAAATAAGGTCTTCATTGTTGTTGTTTTGTTTAGTTATTAATCCCGCTACTAATTTACCTGATATCAATGAAGGGGGCACACCAGGACCTGGTACTGTCAATTGTCCAGTGAAATATAAATTCTTTACTTTTCCACTTTTCAATTTAGGTCTTAAAAAAGCAGTTTGGAACAATGTATTTGCCATTCCATATGCATTCCCTTTGTAAGAATTGTAATCTTTTATGAAATCATTGATGCAAAAGGACTCTTTAAAGATAATGGAATTCCTTATGCTTTGAGAAGTTAAAGTTTCAAATCTTGAAATAATTTTTTCAAAATATTGCAATCTAAGAGCTTCTGTATCTTCAATTCCTGGTGCCAATGGAATTAAAAATATTCCAGCTTCTTTCCCCTCTGGAGCAGAGTCGTTATCCGTAATACTAGGAAAGCTGGCGTAGAACAATGGAGCTTCAGGCCACTTGGGAGTGTCGTAGATGTCTTTGGCGTGGGTTTCGAAATCGACGTCGAAAAACAACGTATGGTGATTTACGTTTTTCAACTTCTTGTCAAAACCAACGTAAAATAGAAGTGAAGAAGGGGCAAAGGTCTTTTTGAACCAGTAGGATTCGGAATATTGTCTATGTTTGGCATCCAACAACGTTTCACTATGGTGATAGTCGGCACCACTCAAAACGATATCACACGAATGTTGTTTTCCATTGGCTACAATACCAGTTGCTCTCTTGTTTGCATCTACATTTATCTTTTCTATGGTAGAATTTGTCTTGATGACCACTCCAAGGGATTTTGCCAATGCTTCCATGGCTAGAATGACTTGATACATTCCTTTCTTGGGATGGAAGGTCCCTAAGCCAAAATCGGCATAATTCATGAAGCTGTAAAATGATGGTGTATTGCTGGATTTTGCTCCTAAGAACAATACAGGAAATTCCAATATTTGCGCCAAACGATCGTTCTTGAATTCCTTTCTGACATCTTTCTTTATGGTACTGAAGAATTGTCCGACCTTTTTTATGGTTACCGGTGTCACCAACTCCAAAGGAGAAACCCCCGGTCTGTATACCAGATCCTTTATGGCTACATCATAGTTGTCCTGTGCATTGGCAATGAATTTTTTGAGTTTTTTGGAACTGCCAACTTCCTCTTTTTCGAAGGCAGCATAAATTTTCTCTAAGCTGTCTTCTATGGTTATGTAGTCGTCTTTAGCAAAGTAAACGCTATATGCTGGGTTCAATTTTTCCAAAGCATAATAGTCTGATGGCTTTTTGTTGAAATCTGAAAAGAAACGTTCGAATACATCTGGCATCCAATACCAAGTGGGGCCAATGTCGAAAGAGAACCCATCTCTTTTCAGCTGTCTGGCTCTGCCTCCTATTGTACTGTTCTTTTCGAATATCGTGACCTCGAATCCAGCCTTGGCCAAATAGCAAGATGCAGATAAGGCAGAAAATCCCGAACCGATTATTGAAACTTTTTTATTCATAATTCCGTTATGCTACTTTTTGTTTGTCTTTGAGGCTTTCCAAAACTTTTCTAGCCGATTCGAAAATATGGGTTTTATCATTGAGATCAACTGTATTTATGTGTTTTACTTGCATTCCAGAAACTAGTAACTTGTTTCTTGTACCTTGCAATACTTTTACAGAAAGGTTATCCAAATAATCGTCAATGGCTTCTTTTTCTGGCTTTATTGTAAACGATGATATAAAGGTTATCTCGTCGTAGTAGTCCATAAGATGGCAAAGACTGTCTACGGGGACACTTTGTCCCAGATAGATGCTTTGGTGGCCAAGTAGGGTAAGCTCATAGTTTATGAACAACAACCCCAATTCGTGTATTTCATTGTCTGGTAGAAACAATGCAAAAATCTTTTTGCTCATTTTTTGTTTGGCTGGGTTTATGGCTTTTGCAGTATGTACCAATAGCTTTTGTTTTATCAGCTCGAAGATGAAATGCTCATGGGCAGGAGTAATCGTATCGGTTTGCCACAATATTCCTATTTGGCTAAAAAATGGGGAAATAACATTATGGAAGACGTTGCTAAGGGTTTGTTCCTTCAACAATTCGTCAAAAGTACTATGAAACAACCATTGGTCGAAATTCAACATGGCAACCTTGAACAAGTCAATATGATGGTTGTTGGCGGCATTGTTGGATGCTATTTCTTTGACCAATGACTGAATGTCATTTTTTTTCAACTCAGCTATCTTGGATATTTTATAACCGTTTTTGTTCAAAAAGGCAATGTTCAACAACTTTTGCAAATTGGAGATGTTGTAATGTCTAATGTTTGTAACCGTTCTATTTGGTTCTAAAAGATTATAACGTTTTTCCCATATTCTTATGGTGTGAGCTTTTACTCCAGATAAGTTTTCTAGATCTTTTATGCTGAACTGTGTTTTTATTTTGTTCATACTTTTGCTAAAATAATTAAACAAAATTTAAAAAGCGAATAAAGCAAACAATTTTTATAAGCAGACTATGAAGAGATTTTTAAGTATTTAATGAATAAGCTGTTTTAATCCATTCAAATTTTTAATTTAGCATCTATCATCATTTAATTTTTTAACATAAATTGGATACCAATAGGCAAATACTATTTTTCTTTAGTTTGTTAGGAGCTTTCAATGGCATAATCTTAGCGTTGTATTTTATTTTCTTTGCAAGAGAAAAAAAACGGTCCGATGTCTTCTTGGGACTACTTTTATTGGTTGTTAGCATCAGGATAGGCAAATCCGTCTTCTTTTATTTCAACCATAACCTATCCAGTGTATACATTCATATTGGCATAATGGCCTGTACGTTGATAGGGCCTTTGTTGTACTTGTTCGTTAGAAGCGAATCTGTAAGAGACAGAAAGGTTAAATGGTACGATGCCTTGCATCTTTTGCCTTTGCTCGTTATCGTGGTCATAGCAATTCGGACGTCATATTGGGAACACAGGGATTTATGGAGAAGTTTGGTAGAGTTGATTTACTGGCAATGGTTTGTTTATTTGATTGTTGCAGGGTTTGTTTTGATTCCAGTTTTCAAAAGCTTTGGAGCAAAAAAAGAAAAGGGAGATTCAAGCAGCATATGGCTCGTTAGTGTTTTTGTTGGCATCTCGATAATCTGGCTTGCCTACAAGACATCTCGTTATACGTCCTATATCGTTGGGGCAGTCTCATTCTCATTCGTGTTTTATGTTTCAGGTTTGCTCATCTATAGATTTTCCAAAATCAAAAGAGAAGAATTGGAAAGCAAGAAAAACGCAAAGCAAAATTTGGATGAAGAGTTCGTGGCAGATTTGGAAAGGCAAATTCAATTGTTATTGGAACGCGATGACTTCTACAAGAATCCAAATCTCAAGATGCCAGATTTGGCTTCAAAATTGAATACGACCCCTCATTTGTTGTCACAATATTTGAATGAATCCTTGAATAAGAATTTTTCTCAATTCATCAATGAACATAGAGTGGAAGAAGCCGTGAAACTACTTTCTTCGTCAAGTAAATTAACCGTGGAAGCAATTGCTTATGATAGTGGTTTTAATTCTGTGTCAGCATTTTATACGGCTTTTAAAAATAAGAAGGGAATGACGCCAGCTGCGTTCAAGAAGCAAAGCGCCAATTTAGTGTAAAGCTGCTTTTTTCTCTCGATTTATAAATTAGAATACCGAATCTATGTATCGCTATGGGTTAAATGGGCATTGCGTTTAGTTTTGAAAAAAAAACTAATTTATGAGAATTTTAGCAATAGTATTGTGTTTGATCTTTTCAATTGATGGCAAGAGTCAAACAGACGAAGAAAAGGTAAAAGCCGTGTTGATGGATTATATAGATGGTACGGCAAATGGAGAAATAGATAGAATTGAAAATGCATTCCACGAAGATGCCAATCTGTATTATGTAGGGAATGATAGTTTGAAAAAACGGGCCTCTAAAAAATACATAGGCTATTTCAAGGAAGGCCAAAAGAATGGACGTTTGGGGCATATAGCCTCCATCGATGTTTCGAACGATGCGGCCGTTGGCATAGTAAAGATAGACATGCCAAAACGAAAGCGAAGGTACACCGATTACATGTTGTTGCTAAAAACCAGAGGGAAGTGGGAAATAATACACAAGTCGTATACGTGGGAATCCTATGAAAGAAAGGGAAAGGTGTTGTTCGTGGTTTCCAATGCCTCTTCTTATGGAGAAAACAGCAATAAAAGAACAGGGACGCATTATGAAGAACTGGTGCAACCATATCACAATCTTCAAAGTTCAGGTTACGAGGTGGATTTCGTTAGTCCGAAGGGAGGAGAGATTCCAGTATCTTACATAAACTTGCAAGACCCATTGCAGTTGCAATATTTTTATGATTCCGAACTTCAGTACAAATTGAAGAATACGCTGAAACCATCTCAAGTAGATTCCGGAAATTATCACGCAGTGTATTATTGTGGAGGATCAGCAGCTGTTTTCGATGTTCCCGACAATGTAGGGATCCAAGACATAACGCGACGTATTTATGAGGAGCAAAATGGAATAGTGGGATCCATATGCCATGGTGCTGCTGGTTTGGTGAACGTCAAACTAAGCAACGGGAAATTTTTGGTGGAAGGAAAACGGATAAATTCCTTTACCAACGAAGAAGAAGGCAATGGAAAGCAGTTGCCATTTTTGATAGAAACAAAATTGAAGGAGCGAGGCGCGATATTCAAATCGTCTGGAAAATGGCAATCTCATGTCGAGGTAGATGGTAGTTTGATCACTGGGCAAAACCCAAGTTCGTTGAATGCGTTTTCTGAAAAGATGATAGAATTGTTGGATGCACTGAAAAAAAAATCAAACTGATTTAATGGGATGATTGCACATCTGTTGGTACAAGAGTCCTTTCGTTTGTAAATGATGAGACATAAAAAAAGTCAAGCTTTCGCTTGACTTTTTTTACTAGTCTAGTTTTATCATAGAGACAATAAGTTCTTCTTTTTCATTTTCACTAGAAGCAACAATGAATTTTTTCTTTTCAAGCTTTATTATTCTTTGATTGAGAGTGATGTCATTAAAGAATACTTTTATCGTTTTTTTTTCTTTTAAATATTTCCAAGTGCCATTGTCCACTCTTCCTAAATTGTCAGCGATACATATACCGTTCTTTTTAAACAGTATCCAAGATTCACTTATCATATCTTTTGGAATGTCATACCTGCCATTTCCTATTTGCATGTATTCTGTATGCCATTTAATATCTACAAATTCTTTCAAGTCTATGTCTTGCGCATTTAAATTTTGTAACAATATTGTGAAAAGTATGAAGATGGAGCATGTGGGTTTTTTCATATTTGTTATTTAATTTTGAATAGCGATGTCAAGATGAAAACTAGAAAAGATTCTTTTCTTGTTGCTTTTTGATGATAGAACAATATAATGAAAAAAGCTTCTATTTTGCAGTGATTGCAAGTTAGAAGCTTATTTTTTTAGTGACCGGGCTGGGGCTCGAACCCAGGACCCTCTCCTTAAAAGGGAGA
>JAHDHI010000115.1 GCA_020631395.1 Bizionia sp. | reverse complement strand
TCACAATGAAAACCTTGATGAAGCAATAGAAAAAACCATAGAACGCTACAAAGACGAAGAAGCCTCCTCGCACTTGAGGTTTTACTTCGCAAATAGATATTATGAACAAAGTACTTATTTGGATTATGCAAAACCAGAGATAAAAGAAGCAGCAAAAAAACATAGAAGGGAAGCTCATGCAATTTGTTCTGAAACCATTGCAAGATTCCCAAATTCCGAAGCTGCCGTTAAATGTAAAAATCTAAACAAAGGCATGGAAAACAAGTTTTTGAAATTGGAAACAAATACCATTTTCCCCAGTTCCAAGCCTGCTCTGGCCAAAATCACCTATTCCAATACAGATGTCGTGTATTTGTCAGCTTATAAAATACCAATCGAACATTCATTTTCCAACAACAAAGCATATTCAAAAGCTAGCAGTAGGAGAACATTCAACCGGGACTCCATGGTATTTAGTATCATTGAAAACAAGAAACCCGTACTCAACAAAGCTTACAAACTCATTGACAAAGGAGATTATTACAAGTATTCTGCCGAAGTACTAATTCCAGAATTGGAATTGGGAAATTATCTCATGATCGTTTCAAACACAGAAAAAATCACATCTAAAAAAGATTATGCCTTTCAAACTAGCATAAGATCCAATTTGTTCTTGACATACAGTGACAAAGAGAAAACTAACGAATTTCTCGTTACCGATAGAAACTCCGGAGTACCTCTAAAAAATGCTCGAATCAACATCTATTCCTCCAACAAGAATTACAACATCATAAAAACCACGGATAGAAGTGGAACGGCAAAAGAATTGAAAACACGAAAGCATAACGGCTACCTCAAGACATTGGTGACCTATAAAAAGGACAGCTTGCTTCTTCAAGATGTCTATTTAAGCAATTATGTCAATGATAGAAACGACGAGTGGAATGCCTATTCAAAATTGATTTTGGATAGAAACATTTATCGTCCAGGACAAGACATTCATTTCAAAGGGTACTTGTTTCAGGAAAAAAAAGGGAAACGTAGTGCCGTACAAAATATGTTTTGCAGCGTCGTCATTTCAGATTCCCAAGGTAACGAACTAAAGGAATTCCGTTTAAAAACCAATGCCTATGGAACGGTAAGTGGTTCTTACACCTTGCCAAAGGACATTCTCACTGGAGAATTCAGCATAGAATTGGATGAAGATTACGATTATGAAGAAGACGAACACCCGTTTTGGGATAAGGTGGATGACTTTGAATATACGGAAAAGGAATTTTATGTCGAAAACTACAAAAGGCCAAAATTTGAAATACAATTCGACAAGGTGACAGAAAACTACAAACTGGGAGACTCTGTCTACATCAAAGGAAAAGCCATTTCTTTTTTCAATGCCAAAATCTCCAATGCCAAAGTAAAATACAGTATTTCAAAAAAACAAGGGTACAAAAAAGAAGTTCTGGATTCTGGTGAGGTAAAAACAAATGATTTTGGGGCTTTTACCATCCCTTTCATCATCACCACTTCCAATTCCAAACACAAAATAAAAGAGGACTACACGATAGCGGTGGATGTCACAGATTTAAATGGTGAAACCAGATCCTCCCAAAAGCATCTAATCCTTGGTAATTACAATTTAAATTTAGACGTCAAACTTCCCTACAACTTCAACAGTAAAAATAAAAACCCAATACAATTGGTTTCAAAAAACCTGAACGATGGCTATGTTGCATCCCATGGAGAGCTATCCATCCACAAAATAGGTAACCCCCATTCCAGATTGTTTAACAGAGAATGGCAAGCAGCTGATTACCAAACAATAGACAAGGATACATTTTCTGCATATTTCCCAAATATGAAATACATACCAACGAAAAGACACAAAGAGGAACTCGTTCATAAAGCCGATTTCAAGACAAAGGATTCGTTGTCAATATACATGGATACCCAAAATTGGACCTCTGGACAATATGCAATTAAAGGCTATGCCATAGATGCATCCAGAGACACCATACAAATAGACAAGCATTTCAATTTCAAGAATGTTACAGAACAAGATAAAAGTGCTCTATTCGGTTACAAGATTCTGAATTACGATTTCAAAAAAGATGGCAAAGCCTCCATAAAGTTGACGACAGCCTTTACGGATGTAAATATCAATGCAAATGTATATTACAAAAACAAAGAATTACATAACGAATCGATTGTCTTGAACGGGGATTACATTCTAAACATTCCCATAAAAGAAAAGATCAATGGCACCATCAGCATATTTTTAACAAGCAATACGCTAGGTATCTTTACCAACAAATCCTTCGACCTAGCACTTACAAAAGCCAGCAATGCCTTTAACGTAGAAACGCAAGTGTTTAGAAACAGATTGGAACCGGATTTAAATGAAACATGGAATTTCAAGATAAAAAGCCTGGATAAAAACGTCGAGGTCTTGGCTTCCATGTACGACGAATCCTTGGATGATTTTTTCAAAGACAAGGATGACCATTATGGCAATGAATATACTTTGGATTGGAATTCCAAGATAGAACCCGAAGATTACCATAGGAGATATTACAATTACAACATTGTAAACCTCACTAAAAAAGTCCAACGCAACAATGGTGGCAACAGCTTTTTTACTTATAGAACCATACCGTCAAAATACTTGAAATTAAATTATTTTGGCTTGGATTTCAAAAACTTCAAATATATCAACAACAACTATTTGAGGCAGATAGAGCAAAAATTAAAATCCAAGAAGGAAATCAAGGCATTGGGTAACACTTCCGGTGTTATAACAGATGAATACGGGCTGCCAATGCCTGGAGTAAACATCATTGTCGTTGGTTCACCCTATGGAACACAAACAGACTTTGATGGCTTCTACTCCATACAAACAAAAAAG
The DNA here is from genome assembly GCA_020631395.1 of Bizionia sp. Lineage (GTDB taxonomy): Bacteria > Bacteroidota > Bacteroidia > Flavobacteriales > Flavobacteriaceae > JAHDHI01. Next base: position 2,744 of record JAHDHI010000115.1, on the reverse strand, counting down.
GGAGAGACTTTGAGGTTTGGTTTCATTGGTTATAGAACAGAAGACATCACCATTCAAGATTCCAACTCAATAAACCTGGGAATGGAAGCCGATGTAACAGCTATAGATGAAGTAGTCATCACTGCCTTGGGCATCAAAAGGAAATCATCATCGATATCTGCTCATGTCACCTATAATTCCGTGAGTGATTTCAACGCAGACGTAACAAGAAAACTGAGTGGTGCCGTCTCTGGTTTGCAAATGGACCATATTGGCAGTAGCAAAATAGTGCTAAGAGGCAACAGTTCCTTAAAAGGAAATGAACAAGCAATCATCGTTGTCGACGGGGTTCTTGTGGATGCTAGCATGTATGCCAGCCTAAATCCAAATAGTGTCGATACCGTAAATGTAATGAAGGGTGCTGAAGCTTCAGCTCTTTACGGAAGTCAAGGGGCAAATGGAGTTGTCGTCATCACAACAAAATTTGGTAGCAAGACCATAACCACCGATAAGGGAAAAACCATTGTGGACATTACGGAAAAGGACCTCAAGAAGGTAGAAATTCGAAAAAACCTGAAAGAAACGGCCTTTTTCCTTCCTCACCTAAAAACCAATGCCAAAAACGAGGTCGAAGTAAACTTCACGACCCCGCAAGCATTGACGCGTTGGAAGTTTCAATTGTTGGCGCATACGAAAAAGTTGAAATATGGTTATCTCAAACTGAATGCCATCACACAAAAAAAACTAATCGTCACTCCCAACCTACCCCGATTTCTACGCGTTGGAGATACAATGACCATAGCTGTGAAAATCACGAACCTATCTGAAGGCGATCTGGATGGCAATTCCTATTTGGAATTATACGACGTGAATACGAACAAAACAATGGCTACATTTAAAAACAGCCCCTTCAATTTGGCTAAAGAAGGCTCCAAGAATGTAAAATGGCAAGTTACCATCCCAGAAGACGTGTCCTCGATCCGTTATCGAATCCTTGCGAAAACCAGAAACTTCTCTGATGGGGAAGAAGGTATTTTAAATGTTCTGAAAAAGAAAATATTGGTAACGGAAACACTTCCTCTCTACGTTAAGGGAAAAACCAAGAAAGTATTTGAGTTAAAAAAGCTGGTGGAGCAGAAATCGTCAACATTGAAACACGACAAACTAACTGTGGAATATTCATCCAACCCCGTTTGGTTTGCCTTTCAATCCTTGCCATATTTAATGGAGTTCCCGTATGATTGTGCAGAACAGACATTCTCTAAATACTATGCCAATGCATTGGGACTACACATATTGAAGAGCAATCCGAAGATAAAAGAATACATCGAAACGCAGAGTCTACCTAAAAAAACATTGAACAACAAAGTTACATCTGAAGAAGGTTCCCCATTTGGAAATACATCAAATACGAACGATAAATTAGCTTTATTGTTTAATTCTGAAAGGTTGAAAGAACAAGAAAACAATACTTTGATAAAGCTGAAGGAATTGCAATTGAGCAACGGAGCCTTTTCATGGTTCGGCGGCAACGGAACCCCAAATCTATTTATTACCAATCATATAGTGGCCTCTTATGGTCATCTCAAGAAACTAGGTGTGAAATCGGAGAACCAATTCCGCTTGGATGCCATTGCAAAAAAAGCGTTAAGCTACTTGGATGTTGAATTTTCAAAAAAAATGGAAAGAGAAAATAGTGTAGATGACATAACTGTCATTCACTACCTATATGCAAGAAGTTTCTTTTTGGAAAGCAACAAATTAAATGATGAACATCAAAGAATCATCACGAAACACCTTGAAAGGCTGGAAAAGAATTGGATAACCCAAAAATTATACAGTAAAGGCTTGATCGCACTGGTATTCAATAGATTCAACAAGACAGACAGTGCCAAAAAAGTTATAAAGACACTAGACCAAAGTAGTATAACCAATAATGAATTCGGGATGTATTGGAAAGAAAACACAAACTCCATACATTGGTACAAATCCCCCATAGAAACCCAAGCATTGCTAATTGAAGCTTTCGCGGAAATAAACAAGAACAAGAAGGACATTGACAATATGAAGCTTTGGTTGCTCAATAACAAGCAAACCAATAGTTGGAAGACAACAAAGGCTACGACAGAAGCTATTTATGCCTTAATGTTGCAAGGAAGTGATTGGATTACGATAAAGCAGAGTTCAAAAATTGAAATAGGAAAGGAAACAATTAACAATGAAGATCATCCCTTTGGGCATTACAACATCGTCTATACCCAAAAAGAAGGAATACGCAACAAGGCTAAAATTGAAATAGACAATACCTCCACATCACCAGGGTTTGGAGGAATGCATTGGCAATATTTCGAAGATTTGGATAAGATAACAGCTGCAGAAACACCTCTCAAGCTGAAGAAGAAACTCTTCTTGAAAACCAATACGGACAAGGGAGAGGAAATATCGGAAATAACAAAGGGCAGCCAATTGAACGTTGGTGACTTGGTTCGTGTTCGTATTGAATTAAGAAGTGACAGAGCCATGGAGTTCGTTCATATGAAGGATATGAGAGCAGCAGGAATGGAACCAGTGAATGTATTGTCTCAGTACAAGTACCAAGATGGTTTGGGTTATTATGAAAGCACAAAGGATGCTTCCACAAATTTCTTTTTCGACTATCTACCCAAAGGCGTCTATGTCTTCGAGTATGACTTAAGGGTGAACAATGCCGGTAACATGAGCAATGGCATCACCACGATACAAAGTATGTATGCCCCAGAATTCAG
>JAHDHI010000041.1 GCA_020631395.1 Bizionia sp. | reverse complement strand
TATAGTTTTTGTTTTTAACAAAGATAATACATATCTAACTTAGAACTTAGCCTAATCAATCAATTGTTGGAAGACATCAAGCTTTGGCAAAACAGGCCTTTGGAAGACGTCTATCCAATAATCTGGATAGATGCCATCCATTATAAAATACGCCACGAGGGCAAAGTAATCTCCAAAGCCTGCATGATTGTTTTAGGTGTCAATGTCGAAGGACAACAGGATATTCTTAGTATGAGCATTGTCGAGACCGAAAAAGCATCCGCTTGGATGTCCATTCTAGACGATTTACGCATCCGCGGCGTAAAAGACATCTTCTTCCTTTGTTCCGACAAGCTATCGGGTCTGGACAAAGCCGTAGAGGCTATTTTTCCAGATAGCATACGTCAAATCTGCATTGTACATCAAATCAGAAACTCCTTGAAGTACGTGAGCTATAAAGACCGAAAAGCCTTAATGGTGGACATTAAAGGCATTTATCAAGCAGACAATGAGACCTTGGCATTGGAAGCCCTTGAAACATTCAAATAAAATTGGGAAGGCAAATATTTGTCAGCAGTACAATCCTGGGAAAAAAATTGGAATAACCTAACTACTTTTTTAAACTATCCCAAAGAAATAAGAACACTCATCTATACAACAAACATCATTGAAAGCTTCAATGCCAGTTTGAGAAAATACACACGTAACAAAAAGGTCTTTCCTCATGACGATGCCGCTTTGAAATCCATATACTTGGCTGCTCAAAGCATCAGCAAAAATGGAGGAAAACAAGCTTTAAATGGGGACAGATCTACAATCAATTGTATATTTGTTTTCCCAACAGGTTGTAATAATCAATAATTTAAACCTAGGTATTTTGAAATTAGTTTTCAAAAACACAAAATTTTGGATAAACTCTGCTCAACACATTTATGAGAACTGTTACGACTCCAAAGCAAACGAGAATTGCAGAGACAACAAGTCTTAGATTGTCGTAGTTGGCCTCTTTAAAATAATGGCCATAAAGTCTAAAGCAACCTACAGCAATGAATACGAAACCTAAAAGTAAATTGTAAATTTTCTTCTTCTTGTTGTTCTTTTGCCGTTGTGTGTCTTGCTTCTCCATAAGTGGACTATCTTAATTCTGCTCCTAACTTGTTTTTGAAATTGTCTTGTAGCTTGTTCATTATTTTATCTACGACTTTATCCGTAAGTGTTTTCTTTTCATCCAGAAACAAGAAGCTTACCGCATAGCTTTTTTTGCCATTTGGAAGATTCTTTCCTTGGTATACGTCGAACAAACTCACGTTTTTAAGCAATTTTTTTTCAGTTTGCTTTGCAATGGTATGTATTTGTTCAAATGTTACGTTGTCATCCAACAACAATGCAAAGTCTCGACGAACTTCTGGGTATTTCGGTATTGCATTGAATTTGATGCTATTGCGTTTTGAAACTTCAATGATATTGTCCCAATTGAAATCGGCAAACAACACTTCTTGGGCAATTCCAAAATGTTTTAGTATGGAATTCTTGACGATTCCGAATGATACCAAAGGCATCTTTCCTTGCTCCAATTGCAATCCTTCGGAAAAAACATCATTTTTGGTAGGAACCGTTCTATAGTTGTTGATGCCTAAACGCTCCAATATGGCAATGACGGTACCTTTCATATGGAAAAAATCGCTTTTGGATGGTGTAACACTCCAGCTTTCTGCACTTTTGTTTCCAGTGGTAAAAAGCGTTAGATGCTTGTATTCCTCTCTAATTTTATTGTAATTGTGATAGGTTTTGCCAAATTCAAATAATTTTAAATCGCTTTTTCTCCTGTTTATGTTGTGGATTACGGTTTCTAAACCAGAAAACAATAGAGATTGCCTCATAACGGACAAATCGTTGCTCAAAGGATTTAACATCAAGATGTTGTGTTCTTCCTTCAATTGCTCGCTTAGTGTTATGTAACTAGGCGTAGTCAATGAATTGGATAGAATTTCGAAGAACCCTTGGGATGCCAATTGATTTCCAACTACATTTTGTAGTTTATGATCTTCAAATTTCGACGAATTTGAAATTGAGGCATTTAACTTCGTCGTCGTTTCAATGTTGTTGTAACCATATACACGAAGAATTTCTTCAATGACATCGGCCTCACGTTGTACATCGTTTCTATAAGAAGGAACAGTTAAACCTAAACCAGTTTCGGTAACATTGTTTACCTTTATTTCCAAAGAAGACAAAATGCTTTTGATGGTCTCTCTTGGAATTTCTTGTCCTATCAGTTTATTTACCTTTTCGAAGGTTATGTGAACTTGAAAATCTTCTATCTTGTTGGAATAGTCGTCAGAAATATCACTTGTAATTTCACCTCCAGCAAGTTCCTGTATCAATAGAGCTGCTCTTTTTAAAGCATACTGTGTAATGTTTGGGTCTATTCCTCTTTCGAACCTAAAGGACGCATCTGTATTCAATGCGTGACGTTTGGCTGTTTTACGTACGCTTATGGGATTGAAGTATGCACTTTCTAAGAATATGTTCGTGGTTTGTTCGGAAACACCAGAATCCAGTCCTCCAAAGACACCAGCAATGCACAATGGTTTTTCGATGTCGCAAATCATTAGGTCATCTTCGTGCAATTCTCGTTCAATGCCATCTAAAGTCGTGAATTTTGTACCAGCTTTCACTGTCTTTACTTCAATTTTGTTTCCAGCAACTTTGCTGGCATCGAAGGCATGCAATGGCTGACCCAACTCATGTAGTACATAGTTTGTACTATCTACGATGTTGTTTATGGGAGACAAGCCTATGGCTTTTAGACGGTGTTTTATCCATTCTGGGGATTCTCCTACTTTTACACCAGAAATCGTGACCCCGCAATAACGAGGAGCCAATTCTTTGTTTAATACCTCAACATCTATTTTAAACGTTCTATTGTCAACGTGGAAAGCACTTACAGAAGGAGTAATCAACTCCAAGGTAATGTCCTTGTGCTGAAGCCCTGCCTTTAAATCACGAGCAGTGCCAAAATGACTCATTGCATCTGATCGATTTGGAGTTAATCCAATTTCGAAAACTTGATCATTTTCAATGTCGAACAAATCGGAAGCAGCAGTTCCAACGACTGTACTATGATCCAATACCATGATCCCGTCATGGGATTTTCCCAAACCCAGTTCATCTTCGGCACATATCATTCCATAGCTTTCCTCTCCTCGAATCTTTCCTTTTTTTATGGTCCAAGCCTCGCCTTCCTCCGTATACAACGTCGTGCCAATGGTTGCAACTGGTACTTTTTGTCCAGTTGCCACGTTTGGAGCACCACATACGATTTGTATTGGTGAATCGGTTCCAATGTTTACCGTGGTTACTCGCAAGCGATCTGCATTGGGATGTTGTACGCAGGTTAATACTTCACCAACGACAACGCCTTCCAAGCCACCTTTGATGCTTTGGTAAGCTTCCAATCCCTCTACTTCCAAACCTAAATCCGTAAGTAACTCACTTGTTTGTTCTGGTGACCAATCTGTTTTGATAAATTGTTTTAACCAATTGTATGAAATCTTCATCGATAGATGTTTAGTTGTTTTTTATTTAGAAATGCATTTTCATAACTTGTATGTGGCAATTTCAAGTCAGCAAATATAACAATAGTTGAGAGTTTTGGAAATTGAAAAAAGTGTTTTGTTTCAAAAAGGCACTTTTAAATTGAAGATAATTTTCAATTAAACAAAAAACATAAATATTCTAACATGAAATAGCTATTCTTTCTCCTTTTGAATATAAATCTCAAGTTATAAAAAATCATATTAATCTATTTCAAAGGTGTTTAAACGTCAAAGAAAGGTATGACTTTATTGAGGCTAGTATGGATATAACAATGGTTTAAGTGTGCTTCGCGATTGTAATGGTTTCAATGATTATTGGCAGACGAACTGTAAGAGAGTTGGTTGGATGAGCTATTTTGTTTAATTGACATTGATTTTTTTTGTAAATTGTAGGAAATAAGATTCAAAACTATAATTTATGAGAAAAATAATGGGAACACTCCTCGTAGTGTTGATTTTAGGATTTATTTCTTGTCGAGACGATGAGAGAGAAGCAGAAGAAACAAAGGTAGCTCTAGAACAAATTAAGATTGTTGAGGAGCAAACCGAACAAATTGTAATAGACATTGAAAAAAGTGCAGAGGAATTGAAGAAAGAAATAGAGGAACTGGAAAAAGAATTAAACAATTTTTAAAATTATGAAAACTATAAAATATATTACGTTATTAAGTGTTTGCCTTTTATTTGGAGGGAACTTTAGTCTTTACGCTCAAGGAAAACCTGGAAAGAGCAATGAGAAAATTGAACTGAAAAAACAAGAACTTAAAGAAAAAAGAAAAAAACACAAAGAAGAGGAGAAGGAACATAAACAAGAAGTGAAAGAGAAAATAAAAGAACACAAGGAAGAAATAAAAGAACACAAGGAAGAGTTAAAAGAGAAGGCAAAGGAACACAAGCAGAAGTTGAAAGAAGAGAAAAAGAAAGAGAAAAAGAAAGAGAAAAAATATAAAGATGAAAATGATGATGAGGAAGGACATGCATATGGTAAGAACAAAGGAGACTTAAAAGGAAAAGCATTCGGACAAGCGAGAGCCTTGGAAGCCAAAAAGAAATTGACTGAACAAAAAAAGAGATTGGAGAAAAACAATACGTTTTTGGTTAAGAGTGAAGAGCGAATAAAAGCAGCGAGAGCGCGTTTGGTCGAAGCTAAGGAATCAGGAAAGCTATCACCTGAACAAATTGAGAAAAAGGAAGAGAAAATAGCCAAAGTTGAAGCCATGTTGGAAAAACACAAAGTTGATTTTAAAAAAGGTAAAGAAGGACTGGAGAAACAACAAAAAAAGTTGTCAGAAGTCTATAAAGAAGAGTAACGTCAATAAAAAAGGCATTGTTTTTACAATGCCTTTTTTATTTGTAAGTAATTTGTTGTTTCTTCGAAACATAATAACAAACAAATTGAAGATGCGACATTTTTTTTTACTTATGGTTACCGTTTTAATGTTTTCTTGTAAAACAGAAAAGAAAGTAGAAGTCAAGACTGAAAAATTGACTAACGGGATCTATAGAGCAGAATTACAAGTAAACGATACGGTAACACTACCTTTTGTCTTTGAAGTAAAGTCCGATAAAAAACTTGATGTCTTCAATGCGGAAGAAATCATAGAAGTAGATGAAATAACCTATGAAAATGATTCCGTTTACATAAAAATGCCAGTTTTTGAGGGATATTTGGCAGCTAAAATTCAAAATGAGAAACTTAAGGGAAGTTTCGTTAAATCCGGGTTAAATAGAATAGTCCCTTTTTCAGCAGAAAAAAAGGACGGACGTTTTGATGTCTCGGCAAAAGCAAGGTTTGATGTTTCTGGAAAATGGGAAACAGTCTTTAGCCCAAATACCGAAGACGAATATGTCGCCAAAGGAATTTTTGAACAAAGTGGTAACAAGGTGACGGGAACGTTTAGAACAGAAACAGGGGACTATCGTTTTTTGGAAGGAGTCATTGATGGAAATGAAATGAAATTATCGACTTTTGATGGAGCACATGCTTTCCTATTCACAGCGACGATAACCGATTCTACATTATATGGAACCTTTTATTCTGGAAGTCATTGGAAGGAATCTTTTGAGGCAAAGCGCAATGAGACCTTTGAATTGCCTGACTCTAACGACTTGACCTATTTGAATGAAGGATATGATGGTTTGGCATTTACTTTTCCAGATGCCAGCGGAAAAAATGTGTCTTTGACAGATGAGCGTTTCAAGGACAAGGTTGTCCTAGTACAGATAATGGGAACCTGGTGTCCGAACTGTTTGGATGAGAGCAAGTACTATGCAGAATATTACAAAGCAAACAAGGACAAGGGATTGGAAATAGTAGCTTTGGCCTTCGAATACGCAAAGACGGAAGATAAAGCTTTTTCAAGCATCAAGAGGTTGGCAGATAGAGTGGGAATAGAGTACCCCATCTTGTTGGCACAAAAAGGGACGACCAGCAAAGCAAAGGCACAAGAGAAACTACCTATGCTAAATCACGTACTGAGCTATCCAACAACTGTGTTTGTGGATAAAACGGGCAAAGTACGTAAGATACATACAGGATTCAATGGTCCGGCTACCGGGAATAAATTCATAGCATTCAAAACAGAGTTTGAAAGTTTTGTTGAGGAACTGTTGAAAGAATAGGAATCATCATTTCATCGTAATATCATTTTCATTTTGAATTCACCTATAGATTTAAAGTGCAAATGAGATAAATAAAAACGCTTCTCAACTTAGTTGAGAAGCGTTTTTGCTTTTGTATGGGGGTTAGTCAAAAACTACTTTTCATATCACCTCTTGAAAAGGAGGAGTTAATTCGTTAAAGAGAAGTTTTGTGTTTTTTTTAACATAAAACCCTGTTTGTTAAGGGTTTAATATAATGAAAATTTTACAACTTAAAGTAAGGTTTTCCCTTACTCATTGTATTTAAAATGCTCATTATCAATATGCTTTTTCTCTATAGCTTTGTTAAGCATGCATAGGGGAAAGCCGAAAAACCTATAAACTAGAGTAGGCTTAATTTTTTAAAAACTTGTATTATGAACTTATCAAAATTAAATTCTAATTCAGTGAAGTCTATTGGAAATTTAGACAAATCAGCAAGTGTATCTTTGGATACTATGAACAAAATTATGGGTGGAGGATGTTACTGTCACTGTAGCACCAATGCTCAACTTGCCTAAGCATCATTAACAATGAACCATTCGGTTCGTTGTTTTTTTATATGGCAAATTTAAAAAATTTGCCATATTTTTTTAACCTACTTTCTGCATTACAACTTAGTTATGAAGGTTTCAAGTGCAATAAAAGCTTGTGTTTTCTTAGTCTTTGCATAGCATGGCCAAGATAAAATTAAAAAAGACTGCAAAGCATTGGTTTTTGAAGCAATTGGAAGCTGCAATAAGTTTTCCGATGTATGTGGCAGGTTTAACAACTCACTCTAAAATTTCAATCGTATGATTCATAGTCTAAAAGGGAGTTCTTCTTCATTGAGAAAGTATTGTGCATCTAATTACAATGCAAAAAAAGATTTAATAGTAGACAATTCAAATGAGTTTGTATTATCCTATTCAATCGTAAGAACCATAATTCCAAAATTGCGTGCATTTATAGAAAATGACAAAATAGACAATCTGCTATTTGAACATAGGATGATCACTAGTGCTGTCTTCGCAAACTTATATGATACTCTTACTACATTGGAAAAAAGAGAATCTCTGTTTGTAGGAGCTCAATTGGAGTCCAATGTAACACATACCAGAGTTGCAGAAACGGAAATAGTACAACGTTTGGCAGATATTCTTTACACCTTGATGAAGGATGGAGGATTTAAAATAGTAATACCCAACATATGCTTTTTAGATGAGGGAAGTTTACATATCATCAGGAAATTATACGAACAACCAATAAATGAATTGCCAGATTTAATTTTAGGATACGATGCATCTTTGGAAGCTTCATATGATGAAAAAACTGGATTATATTGGTTTTATTCATTGAATAAAACAGATAGCCAAGCCTTTTACTATGCTTTTGAGGAAAAGGCAGAAAAAATATTGAAGGTAGAGGAGGAGACTTCTGATTTTGATTATACATTAAAGGATGTTGAATCAAGTTTAGATGAATTGGATCCAGCCATCGAATTGATAGGTTATAACGTTTTAAGGAACAATGAAAATTTAAATGCACCTCAGGTCAATGTGGTGTATAGAGCCATATGCAAATGTTTCAAACTATTTCACTTTCCACAAGCATTGAGACTGGCACAAGAAGGCATTTCTAGAAATCTAGCATTTTCAGAGATGCAAAAGGCAGAAGTTTATACCATCATAGGTGTAAGTTCTCATAATTTGCATTTTTTTTCCCAAGGAAACATTGTATTGGCAGATTACATATTAAAGAACTATATGGAGGCTTTGGAACATGAGAAGGATCCAGCTAGGCGAATTTGCCTGTATTATAGGATAGTGGTGGTCATGGCTAGAAGAAAAGGAGATATGGAGAACTCGGTAACTTATTTGGACAAGGCTTACGAAGAATTGGACAACAACAATTTCAATTCACCTAATGCAAAGGCATCTGTCTATAGTTGGATATGCAACATCCATAGCTTTGTTTTGATGAGGCAGAGAGAAATGGACAAAGCCATAAAAGTGCATCAAGATGCTTTCTATCTTTTGGAGAAGACATCAAACAAAGGGTTTTTAGCATTCGACTTAAATTTTTCAAAGGGCGTCTTGGCAGAAAATCTATGTACTTTAAATACTATGGCCGGAGATTATGACAAAGCTAAATTTTGGTACGAAGAAGAAGAAAAAATTGTCAAACAATGGCCAGATGTAAGCATAACCTCTTTTGCAGAGTGGCAAACCTATTATTTCAGGACATTGCAAATAGATAAAGCCTTGGAGCAAGCCCAAAAAGGATTGGTAGCTACGAAAAAGAAATACAATTACATCCTGGAGTACTTCTTTACCATGAGTTTGGCCGATTTGCACTATCGATTGGGCAGCGCCAACGACGCGTTGCAATATTATGAGAGAGCATTGGAGTTTGAGTCAAAAATAGATTTGCGCTATACAAGCCCATTATCATTGAGGAAAGGAAAATTAATGGCTATTTTCCAATTGAGTAAGCATAAGGAGTTCTTGACCTATGTAGATGAGTTGATAGGAACATTCAAAACCAGTGAATCTACATACAATGTTTGTAGCCTATATGCGTTGAAGGCCATTGGTTGTGCAAAATTGGAAAAAGAAGAAGAAGCCAACAATGCTATAAACACAGCAATAGAGATAGCTATTGAAAAAGGAGAACAAAACGTATTGTTTCATGTGGCCATACAAGCTGGTCATACCAATATAGTCTTAGGGAAGGCAGGAGAAGCCTATGGAGCATTCATTCAAGCATTGGAAATTGGAGCCAGCAATGATCAAGACAATGTAATTTCAAATACAGATATGGCTTTGCTATACATTGGAATGTGCATTAGTGCTCCAACAGCATCAAGTGAACATATGGAAATGGCCATAAAAAACACATATCAATCATTGAAGGAAGATGCTTCGATATGGTGGTATTTAAATAGCCTCATTCAGATCACGACAGAAAGCAATCATAACACGGAAAATATAAAAACAGAGTTTCAAGGAGTATTGAAAGCCGTTGAGCAACGTGTAGATTATGATGATGCATTAAGAAAGAAACCACTACAAAAGGCTTAGTTGTTTAACATTGGAAATTAATGTAAAAAAGGAACAGATGAAAAAAGTATATTTAGGAAATAGAGCCCAATTGGATAATGAATTTTTACAATTGGAGAAGGAATACAAAGACGAAACGGTTCTTTGGATATATAATGACGAGGAGTTTCCCTTGGGTTGGAAAACGATAAATCAGATAGTTGCGGAATTGAGACAATCTTTTGGAAATGAAAAAATCAATGCTGTTTTAAATGAAAACAAAGCAATAGCAAGTTTCGCCTTGACAGATTTTTACAAGACTTTGAATGAAGAAGAACAAAAAGTGTGGTATTACCACTCGACAAAGTTCCATACACAAACGAACAGGCCAGTATTCATATATAACGAATGGGGGAAATTGCTATACGAACTACTCAAGGAAAACAATTGTATCATTTTAATTCCGGATTTATCGGTGATAGATTCAGAAAGTTTGGGGGCAATTGTAGGAATGTTTCAACAGTTTCCAAAAATGGAACAAGTCATTATATCTGGAATAGCCGAGAACTATATGAAGAAAGACGATTCCAATGGATTGTGTTGGAAACAAGGTGAGGTCAACATTCAATCGTTTATAAACAGTTTGCAGCTATTTGATGATTTTGAAAAAGAAATACTTTCAAAGGAAAATAACGACGATGCCATAGTCAATACAAGGGGCTTGAATAGAAAGAGCTTGGGAAGCATAGCCATTAATAATGAAGAGTACGAGGTATATGGGTGGTTGATTAAAGATGATGTCAAACAGATAAAAGAAAGAACCAACCATATAGTTGAGGTTTTGAAGAGGGCATACCAAAGATATTCCTACAAGGCAACCATATACATGTGTTTGGATGCATTGAGATTCAAGCAACAGTTTTCAGACAATCAATTGGCGATGTTGCACGGATTAATAGGGTCTGCAGGGCATTTTGATCAATTGTCCCATCATCAGCACACGGCTTTCGACAATTTCTTGATCCATCACCTAACAGAAGCTTTGAACTTGGAAACAGACCCGACCCTTCGATGTTCTTTGTACTACAGATTGGTCTATGCGATAGCAGAACGAGAAGATGACTTCGAAACAAGTGTAAAATGGGTGGAACAAGAAATAAAAGAAGCATCCAATAGCAATTTGTCAAGTATACAGAAGGCACATCAACAAGCATGGGGATATTCCATCAGTGGTCATATAAATGTGAACAAAGGCAACATGGAAGCCTTCCATGAGGACATAGGCAAGACATTTTCAATTTTGGACAATGAAATGGAAAGGTTGTTCGATGGAAAAACATATGAGGATTTGGAACCAACGGAACTTAAATTTTGGCAAGAAGAATTCTGCTTGTCTTATTTTCACTTTGCTGCACACCAAGTCTTTTTTGGAGACGAATTGGGAATGCCGGATTACAGTAGGAAATGGATAGGCAAGGCAAAGGAAGCATTAGAAAGGGTTTCGACGAAAAATAGATTCGACGTATTCCATTGGATTGAGTTCTACAGATCAAAATTGGAATTGAACAAAGCCTTGGAAAGTTGCGAATTGGGAATAGAAGATGCCTATGAACACAAGAATACGTTAATGTACCTATACCAGTTTAGTGCTGCAGACATCTGCTATAGAATTGGGGACTATGAAAAAGCAATAGCCTATTTTGAAAACACAAAGAAGCTTAGGCCTCATTTTCATGACGTATTCCAAAACTTATCAATAGACTTGTTAATCGGGTATGCTTTGTTGAGAACGGACAAGTACAAAGATGCAGGAAGCATTTTCATCAAGGCATTGCACTCTGAAAAAGATGAGGAACCAGGTATGTTTCATGTGAAGATGTGGGCATATTTGGCAATAATCTCTGCCAAAGATGGAAAAGAAGAACTTGCAAATGAAAGAATCAACAAGGCAATAGAGTATGCCGTGGAGATAGGAGATCAAAACATTTTGGTTTTTGTAGCCTCCAAAGCAGGAGAAGTGGCGTCCCTATTGGGGAGTGAGGAGGAAGCCATTAGTGCTTATGCACAATCGATAGACCTTGCCAAAGACGAAAATGGCGAGATTTCGAATAAATTGGACAATGTTAATTTGTTGTTCGCCGTTTTGGGGCATTTCCAACTATCGGGATATGATGAATCGTTGTTTATGGATTTGCTCACCAAAATAACGGAAAATCTGATATTGGATGATGGAGATGGATGGGCATTGCTACAAGGTCTACTACCATATGTAAGCAACACTTTAAATAACAATTTGGACATATTAAAAGACGAAAACATAAAGCGAAGAGTAAGGGTTTTGAAACAAGCTGCTAGTCAAAGAAACGATTGCAAGAAGTATGTGGAAGAAGTAGACGCGCTATTAAATTAGGATGTTTGAACTTTATTCACGGAAATAATATCGAGAGATAAATCTCTACGCTCAAAGTGTAGAGATTCTTTTATTTCGAGAAAGACTAATGATTTTATAGGGGTGATTTCGAAATAATTTAACTAAATTTAAATACGACTACACAATAACATAAGCATTTTAAATGAAGAAAAAATTCCCGTTTTATAGACAGTTAGACCAAATGGATTGCGGCCCAACTTGTTTAAAGATGATAGCCAAGCATTATGGAAAAACAGTTGGAATAGATTATTTAAGAGAAAACTCGAGTATTGGTAGAGCAGGTGTGTCCTTTGGAGGTATTGCGGAATGTGCAGAAAGTATAGGATTGCACTCTTTGGCGGTTTATGTGAATTTTGAAACATTTAAAAACGAGGCGCCTTTGCCTTGCATAGTGCATTGGAGACAGCGCCATTTCGTGGTGGTCCATAAAATAGAAAAAGACAAGATCTACTTGGCCGATCCCGGACACGGCTTGATCAAGTACGATAAGAAGGCATTCATAAAAGCTTGGACAGGAGCAACCGACAACTTTGACGATGCAGAGGGGTATTTGTTGTTGTTGGAACCGACACCGTCATTTTATGACGACCCTGGAGAGAAAAAGGAAAAAAAAGATTACGGGTTTAAATTTTTGGGAAAGTATTTTAAACCATACAAACAGCAGATATTTCAATTGATATTGGGGCTTGTAATTGGTAGTATCCTGCAATTAATCTTTCCTTTCTTGACGCAATCCATCGTAGATTATGGAATCAATTACCAAAACATAAATTTCATATATCTCATTCTAATTGCTCAGCTAACTTTGTTTATATCGCAAACCAGTGTCGAAATAATAAGAAGTTGGCTTTTATTGCACGTCACTAGTAGAATAAACATAAATTTGATTTCAGACTTTTTGATAAAGTTGATGAAACTTCCCGTTTCATTTTTCGATTCAAAGAATACAGGAGACATCATACAAAGAATACAGGATCACGACCGTATTCAGGAATTTTTGTCGGCGACAACGTTGAACACGTTGTTCTCTGCTTTCAACATTGTTATTTTTGGAAGCATATTGGCATATTACAACCTATCGATTTTTGGCATCTTTTTCATCGGGTCGATACTGTACATAGGTTGGACTTTAATTTTCTTGAAGAAAAGGGAAGAACTGGATTATAGAAGGTTTGATGAGGCAGCAGACAATCAGAGTAGCATATTCCAGCTAATTACCGGTATGCAAGAAATTAAATTGAATGGATCCGAAAGGAGAAGGAGATGGGAGTGGGAAGCAATACAAGTAAGATTGTTCAAGATTTCAATGAAAGGATTGTCATTGTCTCAAACTCAAAATACAGGGGGAATATTCATAAACGAACTCAAAAACATCATCATAACGTTTATTGCAGCTAGCGCGGTAGTAAATGGAGAACTCACATTGGGTATGATGTTGGCAGTACAATACATCATTGGTCAGTTGAACCTTCCAATAAACAACTTTGTGACATTCATACAAACAGGCCAGGACGCAAAAATAAGTTTGGAGCGATTGGCCGAGGTTCACATTAAAAAAGAAGAAGAATCAAAAGATGAAAATATTCTAAAGAAGCTACCAGTAGGAAATGGGACTTTAAAAATAGAAAATTTGAGTTTTAGATATGGTGGTAAGACATCTCCCATGGTGTTGAAGAATTTGAATTTTGAAATTCCAGAAGGAAAGATAACAGCCATAGTAGGAGCCAGTGGCAGCGGAAAAACGACTTTGATTAAATTGTTGCTGAAGTTTTACAATCCCAAGAAAGGAAAAATATCGATTTCCAATGTAAATGTCAAAAACATAAGTACCAAGCACTGGAGACGTAGTTGTGGAGCAGTAATGCAGGATGGTTTTATATTTGGGGATACCATAGCTCGGAACATTACGGAGTCTGACTCGGACGATATCATTGACAAGGAAAGGTTGTTGCACGCAGTGGACCATGCCAACATTTCAGATTTTATAAGTGAACTTCCTTCAGGTTTCAATACGGTGATAGGTAATAGGGGAATTGGAGTTAGTGGCGGACAAAAACAACGTTTGCTCATAGCGCGAGCCGTATATAAGAATCCGAAGTACATATTCTTCGATGAAGCAACGAGTGCATTGGATGCCAACAATGAAAAGAAGATCATGAACAAGTTGAATGAGTTTTACAAGGGGCGTACGGTGGTAGTGGTGGCACACAGGCTTAGCACGGTGAAAAATGCCGATCAAATAATAGTATTGGACCAAGGTGGAATTTCCGAAATAGGAAGCCATAAGGAACTCACAGCCAAAAAAGGACTGTATTATACATTAGTGAAAAATCAATTGGAATTAGGAAATTAAAAAATGGCAGAGCATAGAATAAACGAAATTGTCGATGATATCAACGAACGTTCAGATGACGTTAGGGACATCTTGGGACTTTTGCCATCTTGGTTGGTAAGATGGGGAACCTCGATAGTCTTTGTGATTTTTGGTCTAATAATCGTCGGAGTCTCTATATTTCGATACGACGATGTGATAAATGCCAGGATAATAGTGACGACATCAACCCCTCCGGTACACCTAAAGGCAAAAACGACGGGAAAACTGAACAATATCTTCGTTAAACCAAACGAACAGATCGAGAATGGTCATTTGTTGGCTGAGATTGAAAACAATGCGGATTTTGAAGATGTATACTACTTGAAGAAAAAACTGAACAACTTGCAATTGGAAATAATGCCAATAGATAGCTTGGAGTTGATTTTTCCAACAAATCTAAAGTTGGGAGAGGTACAAGAACCATACACCAATTTCATAAGTCAATACCAAAATTTCTTGCTTTACAGTGAGTTGGATCCCAAGAAAAAGGAAATCAATGCTTTTTCAAAACAAATATCAGAGCAGTTGAATCAATTGAGAGTGCTTAAAAAGAGACAAGCATTGTTTGAAGAAGAATTGAATATTTCTGAGGTGAATTACAAAAGAAACAAAGACTTGTTCGAAAAAGGGATCATTTCAAGGGTTGAATATGAAAATGAGCAAAGAAGCTTTTTAGCAGACAAGCAACAATATGAATCCATAACATCTACCATATCGGAAATAAATGTATCCATAGCAAGGGTACAAAGCAATAAAATTCAATCGAGAATAGAAGATACTGAGTTTTCAAAAAACTACTACCAAACACTGCTAAGTAGCCTTCAAAGTCTTGATAATAGTATAGATCGATGGGAGCAGACCAATATATTGAAGAGTCCGATAGACGGCAAGGTCACTTTATTCGATGTTTGGAACAAGTACCAAAATACAGAAGTAGGAGATGTGCTATTTACCATAGTACCACAAAAGATCGATTCTCTGTTGGGTAGAGTCATAATGCCGGTATTGAATTCAGGAAAGGTAAAAAAGGGGCAAGAGGTTATCATAAAGTTGGATAACTACCCATATGCGGAGTGGGGAAGCATAAAAGGAGAAATAGTCAATATTTCCGAAGTCCCCAAACAAGATGAAGACGTCTATTCCATACAAGTCTATATTGAAAGTCTAGAAACGTCATTTGGGAAAACGTTGGAGTTTAAGCAAGAAATGAAGGGAAGTGCAGAAATCGTGACAGAGGAACTGACACTCTTGGAAAGAATATTCTATCAATTCAGGGAGATTTTTAGGTGATTGTCATATGAAACCCATCTCTTTTGCCTTGATTAGCAACTCTTTGTCGCTGATGCTCTTAACGTCGAAAGTTCGTTTTAAATTGCGTTTCCTCTTTTCTATGCCAGCTAGCGAAAGCGGTAGTACCTGAGGAAGATCCTTCATTTTCGTGTTAATGGACAACTCATACAAAAGTTTTCTATCTATGCTATCCAATAGCAAATTGTTGGAAACCTCTTTTCTCATTTGGTTGGCTACCGTCTTGCTGTAATAGGTGGAGTTGCTAAGGACGTTTTTAATGGCAGTTTCCAATTCATTGTGGCCAATGTCACTTTTTATTAAAAAACCATCGGGATTTATGTTTTTTAAAATGCTGTGTATCCTATAGTTATTGCCATATGCCGTAGAGATGATAATTCGTGATCGAGGCAGTAAGGTGTTGATTTTCAATCCTAGATCTTCTCCGGATATTATCTTTCCATCTTTGGAAGAAGGTAGGCTTATGTCCAAGAAAATAAGGTCGATGTTTTTTAGATCGGATGCACGCTTGTCAATCTTAAAATAGGCCTCGTCACAATTATAGGCGACTTCTATGTTAAAATTAATTTGATTGTTTTTTTCATTTATCAAATGCAATACATTCTTATATACTTCTGTAATCATTGGATGGTCATCAATGATTAATACCGAATATGTTCTGTTTTCCATTTTACTAAAAGGAGGTTTCTTTTTTAATTAAAATATACGCTTGAGTGCAATACTTATAAAAAAAGAATTGTTTCAGTAGGGTGAGTCAATAATTATTCAAAGTAAGATAAAATATGTTTGTACAAACATATACGTCTAAAATGGAGGCATTGGATCTTTCATTGGAGCTTTTATGTATTTAATGATTAATAGCGTTTTTTAAGGACTAAACTTATTAGGGTTTAGAAAAAATAAAAGTAATGGAAAAAGGAATAAATTCAGACTTTGTTGTGTTAAAATAATAATAATGTTTATAAGCACTTTGACTCCAATTGAAAGTTACAAATCGAAAACAAGGCAAATGCCAATAAATGCATGATGTTGATTATTAGTATTTCTATATGTGGGAAAGCGCTTATGCCTTAAGTTTAGTGGGAAGGATAGTAGTTTTTTAAAATCTTTTTCCCTACATTAGTTTTTTAATATGCTATTATTAACAAAATATTGATCATTAATTTTAAAAAATCGAAAGTATTCACCACACGAAATATTCTTGGACTTATCTTAATGAGTTAATATTTATAAACCCCCATAATTAAATTATGTCAAAACAAATTATCAAACCAAGAGGAGTAATCACATCGAAAGATGCAGAGATAATGGATCAAGCATTTAATGAAAGATATGCGGCAATGAGCAAATGCATCGGAAAGGATGACAATCGTTCGTCTTGGTGGTCATTGGATGATATGCGAAACTTTTTGGATTATGCAGAAAATCAAGCCAAGAGTTTAGGTTATACGATGGATGGCGTGAGAGTATATGAAGGTGCTCACGGTGAAAAAGGGTATACTTCAATGTTCATAGCTCCAACAGGAAGTAAGGGGACAGGTGGTTCAAGACAAGCAGCTGGAAGTGGAGACATCCCTGGAGGAGATGTTTTGAACGCGGGAAGCGGCGGCAATCCGCCAAGTGCCAATTACCCGCAACAATAACAATTGGGTGGAAGAGTTTCTTAGACAAAACTACAATTTTATAACGCATGGCGTCGAAATTATGGCAGCTGTAACAGGTTTGTTGCTTTTAAAGAAGTACAAATTTACAGCTGCCAAATTTTTTATTTTTTTTATTTTTTATTTGGTTTTTTGTGATTGTTTTGGCTTGTATGCAAATTATACGTCAAAGGACGGTTTTTTAGAATTTTTGGAAGGAACTCCACTTGAGAAAAATTATTGGTGGACTACTTTAACTTGGTTCATTGGAGCCATATTGTTTTTTGTATTTTATTATCATAGAATTTTAAAAAGCAAAAGAGACAAAAAGATTATAAAATATAGCGGAATCTCATTTTTGTTTATTTCGATACTGTATATAGGGTTTCATTTTCAGGATTTTTTTGTTCGTTTCTTTCCTATTATCAGTGTCCTTGGAGCCGTTGTGATCCTATTGTGTGTAATCTTGTATTTCATAGAAATATTGCAGAGTGAAAAGGTATTGACTTTTTACAAATCCTTGAACTTCTACATAAGTTCTTCAATATTGATTTGGTGGCTAATCATAACGCCTTTGGTGTTCTATGATATTTATTTCTCTACTTCCGATTGGGATTTTGTATTCTTGAAATGGCAAATCTACCTATTCGCCAATATTTTTATGTATACTACTTTCACTGTAGGTTTAATCGTTTCAAAAACTGATAAAGGCCAAGCTATCAAGAAATAGTTTAATACTGAGGAGAAGAAGCTCTCAGTTATTTTTCCAATTTAAAATGAAGCATTTTTGTATTTACCAATATCTTTATGTAATCTTGTTTTTTCACGAAGATAAGAATGACTAACATTATTTCACTATTTCAAGATCCAAAGATTTCTACACCGGCAGAACGCTATTTGTTGGTTTATATGCTAGGTGTCTTAATAATAATTACCTCGTTGATTATCTTGTTCTTCATCGTTTTTCAAAAGCGGAAGAACAAACTATTGATGGATAAGATAAAACAACAACAAGCTTTTGAGGAAGAGCTATCCCAAACCCAACTAGAAATACAAGAGCAGACATTGAAAAACATAGGACAGGAACTACATGACAATGTGGGACAAATCCTGTCTGTTGCCAATATGAATTTAAGCATTTTGAGCACGCAAGTCTCGGAAGACATAAAAGAATCTTTTGTGGAAACCAAAGATGCTGTAAAGGAGGGGCTTAGTGAATTAAGAGCGCTATCCAAGTCATTGAATAGCGATGTGATAGCAAACAAGGGCTTGCAACAATCCATTGAAAATGAAGTAAGGCGTCTAAACAAGTTGAAGTTGCTTTCTACGGACTTGGAAATAAGAGGTAATTCGGACAGTTATAAGGATTCCAAGGACAGCATCATTCTGTTCAGGATCATTCAAGAATTTATATCCAATACGGTAAAATACTCCAATGCAACCAAGTTGATTATAGAAATGAACTATAAAAGTGACAGCCTTAAAATTGTGGCTAAGGACGACGGAAAGGGGTTTGATGTGGCTACGGCCGAAAAAGGTTCTGGATTGCTAAACATGCAAAATAGAGCTACCCTCATAAATGCAACCTATGATTTAAGTTCCAAACCAGGAGATGGGGTGAAATTGGAATTGAAATATTTATATAGATAAGCTATGCTGTGAGTTTATTGAAGCCACTTTAAAATGACCTTTATCAGTTTCAGTTTTCCTTTGTAAGGTGCGTACCTAAAAGGAAGGTCCAACCAATTTCCTTTTTTAACAACTGCTTTTTTATGAGAAAAGGTATCGAATGACAACCTTCCATGATAAGCACCGATGCCACTATTGCCCACACCTCCAAATGGAAGTTTGTGGTTTGCAAAGTGAATTACGGTGTCATTTATGGCACCTCCACCAAACGAAAACATTTGCATCCACTTTTTTGTCCTTGAAGAGTTTGTGCTAAACACATAGAATGACAAAGGTTTGTCATATGTAGAAACTATGGGCTCTATTTCTCTGTCATTCACATAGGAAATTACAGGAAGTATTGGACCGAAAATTTCATCCTTCATGACTTCACTGTTCAGCTTGGGTTCGTCTATAACCGTCGGTGAAACATAAAGTGAGTCTGCATCGGTTTCACCACCAATCACACAATTCTCATTATGCAACATCCTTTCGAGACGATCGAAATGCTTTCTGCTTACTATGCGTGCAAAATCTTTGGATAGCATAGGATTTTTAGAATATGCATGTTCAATTTCAGTTTTGAAGGCATCATAGAATCGTTGTTTCACGTTTTTATGAATCAAAATATAATCTGGAGCAATGCATGTTTGTCCCGCATTCAGGAATTTGCCCCAAACTATGCGTTTGGCGCTTAATCTTATATTGGCAGTCTCATCTATTATACAAGGGTTCTTGCCACCCAACTCCAAAGTTGTCGGGGTTAAATGTTCAGCAGCGGCCTTGGCAACGATCTTACCAACAGCAACACTTCCCGTAAAGAAGATGTAATCCCAACGTAGGGACAACAAAGTTGTTGAAACAGAAACACCACCCTCAATGACACTGGCGTGTTCTGGTTTGAAGACGGTAGTAACGATGTCAAATATTATTTTGGAAGTATTGGGAGTAAGCTCACTGGGTTTTACGATAACGGTGTTTCCAGCAGCAATGGCGGCAATCAATGGTACGAATGCCAATTGGTATGGATAATTCCATGGTGCAATAATCAATGTACTCCCATAAGGTTCGGAATATATTTTGTCCGAAGAGGGGAAGTTCAAAAGCGAAGGCGTAACACGCTTAGGCTTCGCCCATTCGGAAAGCTTGCTTATCGTTAAATCCAATTCTGCAATAACGGTGGCTGTTTCACTTACAACCGACTCGAAAGCAGGTTTTTTAAAATCATCATGCAAGGCAGATATAATTTCGCTTTCACGATTTGCAAGCACTATCTTCAACTGCTTCAATGACTGTATTCTATAAGCAACGGATTTAGTCTCTCCAGTTTTGAAATAATCTTTTTGTAATTGCAATAATTCTGGTATCATACTTTTTTATTGTATATAGATATGTGTTTGGTTATTCTTAGTTTGTTTTTTTCTTGTAGGAGTATTGGATATAAATTTAATAATATATTTAAGATTAATAGGAAAACAAATAGGCTGTTAAATTTAAAGGCCTTCAATATTATGATTTGAACTACTATTACTATTATAAAACCAATGAGATGACATATTTCTGAAATGGTAATTTCATCCAACAAATGGTTAGCTTTATCAATATCCAAGCGATTTGAAATTTTAATCTTTTGATTTAAATGCCTGAAAAATGTGTTTTTTATTACCCAAGTAAAAGGAGTTATACCTATTAGCGTATAAAAATTTGAATTTTCAGTAAGAATGAAGGGTTTTATCATATTAAAATAAAAGCCTTTTTTATTCAGCCTTTTTGCCATCCAAATCCCTATGTTGCTACTAAATAGAGTAATGGACATACTGCCCATTAAGTGAATAAAAGTAATATGATTCATAATTAAAACAGACAAGCATTCCAAATGGCATCATTTGGGAGAGGAGCCGTGATGTTCAATTCAACTTTGGATACAGGATGAATAAAATGAATGTGTCTGGCATGCAGACTAATGCTAGCATCTTTGTTGCTACGCTTGAAACCATATTTCAAGTCTCCTTTTATTGGACTGCCAATGCAGGACAATTGTGATCGTATTTGGTGATGCCGACCAGTTTCCAAATTGACTTCCAAAAGAAAATAATTATCTAACTCCTTTATTAGTCTATAGTGGAGAATGGCTTTTTTGCTTTCAGAGACTTCCTTTCCATGAGCAGTGGACTTGTTGTTTTTTGGGTTCTTCTTCAACCAGTGTGTCAACGTGTCAAACTCCTTTTCCGGTTTGTTCCCGACAATGGCCCAATATGTTTTGGAAATGTCTTTAGAGGCAAACAATTTGTTCAAACGCGGGAGGACCTTGCTTGTCTTGGCAAAGATGACCAAGCCAGTGGTGGGCCTGTCTAACCTATGCACAGTACCCAAGTATACATTTCCAGGTTTGTTGTATTTTTCTGCGATATATTCCTTTACGACATCGCTGAGTGGTTTATCTCCAGTTTTGTCTCCCTGTACGATATCTCCAGCACGTTTGTTGACTACGATGATGTGATTGTCTTCGTAAATAACCTGAAGATTGGATTTGTTGGAGTGTATTTTGGACATTTTGACTGTTGAATTACTCGAATCTATTGCATTGAAGAATTTTCAAGAATCTAATACTGTTCTTTGTCACTGGGAAAATCTCCTCTTTTTATGTCTTCGGCATATTGGCTAAAGGCATTTGTCATATCTTCATATAGATTCATGTAACGACGTAAGAAGCGAGGATTGAATTCATGAGTCATTCCAATCATGTCATGGGTTACCAAAACTTGACCATCTACGCCAGCACCAGCACCAATGCCGATAACAGGTATAGATACGCTTTTTGCCACTTCTTCAGCTAGCTTTGCAGGTATCTTTTCTAAGACGATACCAAAACACCCAGCTTTTTCAAGCATTAAGGCATCCTCTTTAAGTTTCTTTGCTTCTTGTTCTTCTTTAGCGCGAACAGTATAAGTACCGAATTTATATATGGATTGTGGAGTCAATCCCAAATGTCCCATAACAGGCACACCAGCATGAAGAATGCGCTTTATGGATTCCTTGACTTCTTTTCCTCCTTCCATCTTAACGGCATGACCACCGGATTCCTTCATGATTCTAATGGCAGAACGCAATGCTTCCTTAGGGTCACTCTGGTAGCTTCCAAAAGGTAAATCCACGACAACCAAAGCACGGTCTATAGCTCTTACTACAGAAGATGCATGGTATATCATCTGATCCAAGGTAATGGGCAAGGTCGTTTCATGCCCAGCCATGACGTTGCTGGCAGAATCCCCAACCAGAATAACATCTATTCCGGCACCATCCACGATCTTGGCCATAGTATAATCGTAAGCGGTAAGCATGGAAATCTTTTCCCCATTGGTTTTCATGTCTATCAAAGACTTTACCGTTACTCTTTTGTATTCCTTTTTTGCTACTGACATTTAATAAGCTTTAGTATGGATTGTAAAAGTAGTAAATTAACTAGATACTGTTAAACTTTTCTTTAATGCCGAAATGCTTTTACTTAGATGTTATAAATTCATGAAAAACTTAAAAATATGGTACGTATCGTTGTCTTCTTGGTCTTATTGATTGCTGGAACTGTTAATGCACAAATTAAAACAGATGAACAAGCTGTGGTGAAAAAGACCATAGAGACTTTTTTCGAAGGATTTCATAAAGGAGATACATTGCTTATGAAGTCTACGATGTTGGACAAATTTACAACGCAAACGGCCTTTAAGAATAGAGAGGGAAAAGACGTCTTGGTAACCGAAAACTCTTCGAAATTGATCAAGGCCATTGCAGAAAGACCTGAAAGTCAAAAATGGGATGAACGTTTGTTGGACTTTAAAATACAAATAGACGGAAATATGGCCAATGTATGGACGCCTTACGAATTTTGGTTCAATGGTAATTTTAGCCATTGTGGAGTAAATTCCTTTCAATTGTTCAAGGACAATGGTACATGGAAAATAATCTACTTGATAGATACCAGAAGAAAAGCAGGCTGTAATCAATAACTAGACTAGCAATCTGACATATTAACACGAACAGCCAATCCACCTTCACTGGTTTCCTTGTATTTGGTGTGCATGTCTTTGGCTGTTTCCCACATCGTATCCACGACCTTGTCCAAAGGCACTTTGGCATTCTTTGGGTCAGTTTCCAAAGCCAACTCTGCCGCATTTATGGCCTTTATGGCTCCCATGGAGTTTCTCTCTATGCATGGAATTTGTACTAGACCACCGATGGGGTCGCAAGTTAGACCCAAGTGATGTTCCATCGCAATTTCGGCGGCAATCATGACTTGTTCGGGTGAACCACCCAACAATTCACATAACGCCCCAGCAGCCATTGCAGACGATACGCCAATCTCTGCTTGGCAACCTCCCATTGCAGCACTAATGGTCGCTCCCTTTTTAAAGATGCTACCAATTTCTCCTGCAACCAATAAAAATTGTTTGATATGATTGAAATCTGCCTCGTGATTTTCTATGACCAAATAATACATTAATACAGATGGAATTACACCTGCGCTACCATTGGTAGGGGCTGTGACCACTCGACCTAGGGATGCGTTTACTTCATTCACACTAAGGGCAAAGCAACTTACCCATTTCAAGATTTGGCGAAATTTGACTTCACTTTGTCTAATTGCATGCATCCACTCATTGGGCAAGCTATAAGGAACTTCGACATTGAGTCCCTTGTGCATGTCAAAAGCCCTACGTCTCACATTTAAGCCTCCTGGCAAAGTGCCTTCAGTATGGCAACCTATGTACATGCATTCCAACATCGTCTGCCAGACGCGATCCAACTCATAGTCTATTTCATCTTCATTTCTCAACGATTTTTCGTTTTCTAGAACAATTTCAGATATAGATTTGTTTTCAGATAGGCAAAAGGCGAGTAGATCCGAAGCTTTCTCGACAGGAAAGGGGAATTCTTTCTTCAGTTCAATGTTTTCCTCGTGTACGGTTCGTTCTTCTTTTATGACGAATCCGCCCCCAATGGAATAAAATGTGGATTGGTGAATTTCCTTGTTGGAATCGAATGCCGTAAAAGTCATGCCATTGGAATGAAAAGGCAAGAATTCACGGTTGAATACGATATCGGATTCTATGGAGAAATCAATGATTTTTTCATTGCCAAGAACAAGTTCATCATTGTTTCTTATCGAAGCGATGATGATTTCTATCGTTTCTATTGGAATGGTTTCCGGATCGGTTCCATTTAAACCTAGCATGACAGCCAAGTCAGTGGCATGTCCCTTACCTGTCAATGACAATGAACCATATAGATCTATTTGTACTCTATCGACATCTTTAAAGATGTTCTCAGACTTTAATTCGTATAACCAACGTTCGGCCGCTCTCCAAGGCCCTAATGTGTGCGAACTAGACGGACCAACTCCAATTTTTAGCATATCGAAAACAGAAATACACTCCATAAAACACGAAATTATTTAGAGGGCAAATATAGTTTTTTATTGATTACAGACTAAAACTAAAATATCATTATGGGGAAACCAGCACAGTTATTTCATTTTCCGCTTTTAAGCGGATTTTAATGTTTTTTATCGATGAAACAATATAAACTGTATGGTTTTTATGAGAGTGAAAAATTAAAAGAGATATCTTAAATGCTCCCAAACTTAATTAATTGTTATGAAAATTTACTCCCAGGTTATTATAGTATTTTTCCCTGTTTTATTGTTTTCTCAAGTAGGAATTGGAACGACGACTCCAGATGCTAGTGCTGCTCTAGAGATTGAGTCTACGACTTCCGGGATTTTAATACCTAGATTGACACAATCGCAAAGAAATGCCATAGCTTCTCCTGCAACTGGCCTGATGATCTATCAAACAGACGCAACAACAGGATTTTATTATTATGATGGTAGTGCTTGGCAACCTTTTGGTGGAGCAGACAATGATTGGACCGTTAGTGGAAATGACATGTACAATGCCAATTCAGGGAATGTGGGTGTTGGTACGAATGCACCAACTACCAAATTCCATGTTGAAAATGTTGGTACGACGTCTGTAATTGTAGACGAGCAATACGAAGGGGGATTAGGAGCTTTTACAACAGGAGGCAATGCAGGTTGGGTCACACAATCCACAAATGTGTATCAAGGAACACAAGCTGCTGGATCTGGAGCTATAGGAGATGGAGAAACGTCTTATATGGAATATGCAGTAACTGTACCCGCTGGAGGAGCAGATCTTAGTTTCTTTTACTCGGTAAGTAGCGAATCTGGATATGACTTTTTGAGATTTTATGTAAATGGTACCCAAGATCAAGAATGGTCTGGAGCTATAGGATATACTGAGCACTTGGTGAATCTAACTGCTGGAGCATATACGTTGCGATGGGAGTATTCCAAAGATGCCAGTTGTTGTACGGGGGGGAGCGATGCTGCATATGTGGATAATGTGAATATTGTCTCTAGGGCTCCAGCTGCCATAAGAATTGTAGATGGAAACGAAGCGATTGGAAGAGTACTAACCAGTGATGCTAGTGGAAATGCCACTTGGGTAGGATTGTCAAGTAGCCAGATTTCAGATATTCCAGACATTGTAACAATAAGTGGAATGGAAATTCCTGCTTGTGACTCTTCAGTAGTTGGCACAACAGGTAGTTTCAATACGACCATAAGAGGAACATCAACGACTGTGTCTTGGGAAGTTCTATTACGTCAGGATACAACAGGACAAGTAGTTAATGTTGGAGGAACCAATGTATTGGCCGCTCCTTTCAATCCAGAACGTTTGCAAATACGATATGATTTTTCACCAAGTTTGCCATTTAATCCAGAAGGAATGATTTTTTCTGCAAACAACAATAGTACTTGGCCAGACACCTTTAGTTTGAATTATGCAAATAAATCCATCAACTCCATTACTATGAATATTACGAGAACAGATCGATTTGGAGATACTTCTGCAAATTGTTGGCAAGGACAATTTTTCTTTGACATATTCATGACAGCGAATTAATTTATCCCTATACTTTCATTACTAGCTCCAAAAAGGGTTTTCCTTTTTTGGAGCTTTTTATTTTATGACATCGTGTCAGTTATTTTTCGTTGGCACAATCATTGACTTATACTAACCGTATTAAAAACAATAGAACACAATAAAAAATAAAATTATATACTATTATGAGTAAGATTATTGGAATCGATTTAGGAACAACGAACTCTTGCGTTTCTGTAATGGAAGGTAATGAGCCAGTTGTAATCCCAAACGCAGAAGGTAAACGTACAACACCTTCAGTTATCGCTTTTGTAGAAGGCGGAGAAATTAAAGTTGGAGACCCAGCAAAAAGACAAGCGGTAACTAATCCAACAAAAACAGTATATTCTATAAAACGTTTTATGGGGAACAAGTATTCTGAATCTAAGAAAGAGGCAGAACGCGTACCTTATAAAGTAGTAAAAGGAGATAACGACACACCACGTGTGGACATTGATGGTCGTTTGTATACTCCACAAGAACTATCTGCAATGATTCTTCAAAAAATGAAGAAGACTGCAGAGGATTACTTGGGAACTTCGGTAAGTGAGGCTGTAATTACTGTGCCTGCATATTTTAACGATGCACAACGTCAGGCTACTAAGGAAGCTGGTGAAATATCAGGATTGAAAGTTCGTCGTATCATCAATGAGCCAACGGCAGCAGCATTGGCTTATGGATTGGACAAAAAAGGAACAGACCAAAAGATAGTCGTATTCGATTTTGGTGGAGGTACACATGATGTGTCCATCTTGGAATTGGGAGATGGAGTATTTGAAGTATTGTCTACAGATGGAGATACACACTTGGGAGGTGATGATGTTGATCAAAAAATCATTAACTGGTTGGCTGATGAGTTCAATGCAGAAGAAGGAATGGATTTACGTAAAGACCCTATGTCTTTGCAACGTTTGAAAGAAGCAGCAGAGAAAGCGAAAATAGAATTGTCGTCTTCAGAACAAACAGAAATAAACTTACCATACATTACGGCTACAGCTAGTGGACCAAAACACTTGGTACGTACGTTAACAAGAGCTAAGTTCGAACAGTTGATAGATGATTTGGTAAAGAGAACCATAGAGCCTTGTGCATCTGCACTAAAGGCAGCAGGGTTGTCAAAAAGCGATATTGACGAAGTTATATTGGTAGGAGGTTCTACTCGTATTCCTGCAGTACAAAAGGCCGTAGAGCAATTTTTTGGCAAAGCACCAAGCAAAGGAGTTAATCCAGACGAGGTTGTATCTTTGGGAGCAGGAATTCAAGGAGGAGTATTGACAGGAGATGTAAAAGATGTACTTCTTTTGGACGTAACACCTTTATCTCTTGGTATTGAAACAATGGGTAATGTAATGACAAAACTCATAGAAGCCAATACGACTATTCCGACCAAAAAATCACAAGTATTCTCAACTGCTGCGGATAATCAGCCATCTGTAGAAATTCACGTATTGCAAGGTGAACGTACAATGGCAGGAGACAATAAGACAATTGGTCGTTTCCATTTGGATGGCATTCCACCAGCACAAAGAGGAACTCCTCAAATCGAAGTAACTTTCGATATCGATGCAAATGGAATCATCAAAGTATCTGCAACTGATAAAGCAACGAACAAGACACAAGACATTCGTATCGAGGCTTCTTCTGGATTGACAGAAGATGAAATCCAAAAGATGAAGGCTGATGCTGAAGCGAATGCTGAAGCAGATGCGAAAGCTGCAGAAAATGCCAAGAAGTTGAATGAAGCGGATTCTATGATTTTCCAAACGGAAAAACAACTGAAAGAATTTGGGGATAAATTATCTGATGATAAGAAACAACCAATCGAAGAAGCTTTGGAAGAACTTAAGAAAGCATTTGAAACTAAAGACTTGGCTGTAATTGATCCAGCTTTGGAGAAAATAAACGAAGCTTGGAAAGTAGCGAGTGAAGAAATGTACAAAGCACAAGCAGAAGCTCAAGGTGAAGCTCCTGGACCAGATGCAAATGCAGGGGAACCAGTAGAGGCAGAAAGTGACAATGTTGAAGATGTAGATTTCGAAGAAGTGAAATAAATAAATTTAGTGTTTTCATAATTAAAAGCGCAACCATTCAGATGGTTGCGCTTTTTTTGTGATGTTAATTGATTTTTAATTGGGCTATAATTATTTAGTTGATATATTCGCACCTAATTTTAAAAAACAATAATTGACGAATGAAAAAACTATTACTTCTAGTAGGCTTTATCTTTATTTCTTCTGCTGCTATATCTCAAGTTTCACAAATTGAAAAAGATGCATTGATGGCTTTGTACAACTCAACGAATGGAGCTTTATGGACTAATAATGGCAATTGGTTGTCCAGCTCTACGGTAAGTACCTGGCATGGTGTGACGGTAAGTAACATTGAAGGACAGGATTATGTTACTTCTATAGATTTGAGCAATAACAATCTGAATGGAACTCTACCTACCAGTGTTGGAGATTTCTCAAAACTACAACACTTTATTTTTGTTGGGAATCAAGATTTGTCTGGAGAGATTCCTGTTGAAATAGGCAATCTGAGCGAATTGAAGGATTTGCAATTATGGGCTTGCCCTTCATTGGCAGGGATTTTACCAAGCGAAATTGGTAATTTGACCAATTTGGAGACGCTTTCAATAGAAGATACTCAAATAACTGGTAACATTCCAAGTACGTATGGAAACTTGACGGCATTGAGATATTTTTGGCTCAGTAACAACAAGCTATCTGGAACCATACCTGATATTTTTTCTTCCATGCCATTGTTGACAAGGTTTGCATTGAATGGGAATGAATTTGTAGGAGAAGTGAAGTTATGTGGAAACGATGACTTGAATTTGGTTTGGTTGCATGACAATTTGCTTACAAGTGTGGACTTGAGAAATGGCAACAATGCGAACATCTCAAACAATAGTTTTTTCAATGTTGAAAACAATCCGAACCTAACTAATGTATATGTTGATGATGTAAATTGGAGTACTGCCAATTGGACAAAGATCGATGCAACAACTACCTTTTCTGAAAGCATTGCTGTTTGTGTTAATACATTGAATGTTGATGGTTTTGAGAGTGAATTAGAGGTTCAAATCTATCCAAACCCTACTTCGGGTTTATTGAATTTCAAAGGTTTTAACTCTTTGCAACACTCCGAAGTTTTCATGACCAATCTATTGGGGCAGAAAATAAACAAAGATGTAATTGACAATCGTATTGATCTATCCGATTTGCATAACGGAATATATCTACTTAACATTAGGCATATGAATGGTACGTTGTCCAAATTCAAAATCATAAAGCAATAAATAGCAATACTTGAAAAAAGATTAAATCACTTTATTTGTAAACAAGCGCAATCATCCATATGGTTGCGCTTTTTGTTTTTCAATTTATTCAATATAATTTAGTCTATTTAAAAAAGTTATGCAAGCATAATATTTTTATGATTATATTTGTGTCACTAACGACAATGATAAAATGAATACCAAACTCACACAACTTTTAAAGGTTAAATACCCAATAATACAAGCACCAATGTTTTTGGTCTCTAATGTAGACATGGTTACCGAAGCCATGAAGGGAGGAATTGCGGGTTGCATTCCAGCTCTTAATTATAGAACCTTGGAAGAATTGCGAGCAGCAATACAAGAATTGAAAGCAAATAAGGTCGAAGGAGGAGCGTATGGATTCAATTTGATAGTAAATAAATCGAATCTTAAATACAAGGAACAGCTGCGGGTAATCTGCGAAGAAGGCTGTGACTTTATCATAACGTCATTGGGAAGCCCAGAAGAAACCATAAAACAAGCTCACAAGGTTGGAATTAAGGTGTTTTGTGATGTTACCGATTTGCGTTTTGCTCAAAAGGTAGAACAATTGGGAGCAGATGCTGCAATAGCTGTAAACAACGAAGCAGGAGGGCATCGAGGCAGTTTGTCTCCTCAAGAATTAACAAGCTTGTTAAATGTCAATTTGAACATCCCAGTTATATCTGCTGGAGGAGTTGGCTGTAAGGCAGACATAGACAAGATGTTGAGCTATGGAGCTGAAGGCGTTTCTGTAGGAAGCCCCTTCATAGCATCCATAGAAGCAGGAGTAACGGATGAGTACAAGCAAGCATGTGTGGACTATGGAGCAAAGGACATCATAATGACGGAGCGTATATCAGGAACGCCATGTACTGTAATCAACACGCCATATGTCCAAAAAATAGGAACAAAGCAAACGTGGATTGAACGGATATTGAACAAGAATCGCAAATTGAAGAAATGGGTGAAGATGATTCGTTTTTCGATAGGAATGAAAGCAACGGAAAAAGCAGCAACAAAAGCAACATACAAAACAGTTTGGGTGGCAGGTCCTAGCATAGAGCACACCAATGCCATATTAGCCGTTAAGGACATTGTAGCCAAATTGGTCAATTAAATAATAAAGGAGCAATAGAAAAAGCCTAGGTAATGTTACTTACCTAGGCTTTTTTATTTTAAGGCTTAAGTGTATGCTAGTTCTTAATTATCTTTTTAGTTTCAACGATTTTGTCTCCATTGAAAAATTTCATGATGTAAATGCCTTTCTTCAATGAGGATACATCTATTTTTTTACCCTTGGTCTTAATTACCAAATTGTTTCTAAGCGTATAGATGTTTACGGAGTCGTAAACACGATTAGTCGAGACATTTATTTGGTCTGCTGCTGGGTTTGGATATACTTTAAAGGTATTATTGTCTTGCTTTCCAAAGGAGCGTTTTCCACCTTTTTGGTGATACGATATCCTAGTGGTTTTAACAGCTGAACAACCTGTGCTTAAATCTGTTACTCTTACAGTGTAAGGATAATCGCCTTCTCCGCTCTTGTATACTTGGATTTCGTTGGTGCTACCAATAACTGGAGTATTCGTTGTAGTACCTTCATACCATTCATAGGAGTAATTTCCAGCTGGTAAATCTGTTACATTGCTAGTCGCAGAAAAACCACCATTGATGTTGATCCAATTTATCATTCCTCCAAAGTTAAAGTTTGGTCCTCCATCTACGATAACCTTCATTGTTCTTGAAAACCATTGGTTGCCTGGTCCAGAGTTGAAAGAATATTTAACGCGATATTCAGTTTGCACACCTGCAGGAGAGGAGAAAGAGAAACCATCCTGAGCGTATAGTTGGGATATGTTTATTGGGTTGAACGGTAAACCAAAAATGGTATGTGTGGACCATTTGGATGTCGTTCCATTTCCATTTTGTTGATTGATTTGAACATAAGATCTAAGGTGCAAATGTGTGTCAACGGATTTTGAAGCATCCAAGATGACATCTTCTTCGCTGCAAATGTTTATTCCTATGTTGGTGTCAGAGTCTTGTCCATTCAAAGCCATGGAGAAAACCGTAGATGCTAAATTTCCAGTCATTTTAACATTGTCCACGTAGAAATCAGCTTGTTTGGTGCTAAGATTGCTACCATTCAATTCAATGTAAGGAATGAATAGTAAATACTTGAAGTTTTGTGTTGGCTGAAAATTATAGGATTTAGGATTCCAACCTGTATTGGCAATGTAATTGTTTATGGGATTTACAAATTCCTTATGTCCCGTATTGGAGATGATGTTGTTCAGGTTGTTGGTTGCATTGGTAGGTAAAATATGATTTACTTGGGTTCCAGTGGTATTTGGAACTAAATCATTGACGGCAACGACGTAGAATCTAGTTCCAGTTTTACTGGATTTCAAATCGAATTGTACGTTGTAGTGCTCTCCTCCTTGCATTGGGTAGTACATAAAGAAGGCTTGTCCTGTTCTTTTCCAATTGGGACCTCCCAAGCTTTCCAATTTATGCCATGTGTGTGCGAACTTGGTTCCATTTGTGGCATTTACATTTTGAAACCCGTTGGACTTTACATTTGGACTGGTATTCTCGTAAGCATACCAATTTGGACCCAATTGTTGCTGTGTAAATGCCGTTTGTAGAATGTTTGTACTGCCATTGATGGTTTCAAAACTTCCATTTTGTAGAAATTGGGCATTGGTGTAGTTGAAGAATAATAAAAGAATAATAACGATTGTGTTTTTCATGATAAATTATTTATGGTTTAAAATTATAGCTCAAAAGTACCGTCGTATGCAATTCGTTTTGGTGTTCAATTTCTGAAACACTCGATTCGCTTGGTAAAATGATATTATGGGTTTTTAAACCTCACAGATAATTTTTCATTGAAAAAGGATTATGAAAAATGGTCGAGATGCTATCATCGACCATTTGTTCGTTATTTTAAATGTGAGAGTAATTTTTAGGAGATGGGAATGTAAAATTCCGTCTTCAATTTATGTTCTTCCGTTCGTTCAGGGTTACTAATGTATTTCTCTCTTACAGGTTCATCACGTAACTTGTAATTTGTGCTCAATAGCCAATCGTTGAACATATGGTCATAAACGTCTGCAAAGCGGCTATAGCTTCCTTGGTAGAGAAAGACGGCATACTTACCACCTTTAAGCGTCTTTACTCCAATGTCCCCTGTGGGTTTGGCTTCTTTATGAATTGCAAGACAGGCATCGTAACGGATTTTCTCGTCATTCGTGACCTTTGGGTCATCGTGTGGTAAGCCAATGTGTTCAATGCCCTTTGTGAATAATTTTTGAGCTTTTACCACTGCCCATAGTTTTGGCCAGGCACTAGAGTAATCCAATGTCGCGTATGCACCTTGCATTCTGTAATAGATACATTGCTTGTCTTCAATGTCCATAATCTTTGGTTTCTTTAAATTCAATGTTGTTTCCATCGTGTTAACATGTTTTTTTAAATAAATTTTGTCTTTGCGATACGCCGTAGGTGAAACCCCAAAATGACTTTTAAATTTCTTGGATAGGGAAGAAGGTGTTTCAAAACCTACGTTGTAAGCAATGCTCTCCATATCCAAATCGGTATAACGAATCATCTTGGCTGCAGTTTCCACACGCGTCCTGGAAATGTATGCTCCAATGGGTTCGCCTAAAAGCGCTCTACTGATACGATGAAAATGAAAAGGAGAAAAATTTGAGAGCTCCGCCAGCGTTTTAATGTCGATTTTACCATCCAGATTGTTATGAATGTATTCAACGATCAAGTTTAGTCTTTCGACATAAAAAGCTTTGTTGTTTTTCTGTATGTTCATTTCTTCGTATTTATGTTACAAATGTATCTAGTAGTTGAAGTAATTACTTTTCCATTCTTGCTGAGTTGAAAAACTTCTTTGGATTGGTAATGAGTTCAAAACAACAACGAATTTGATTTCTCTTAAAAATTAGCAGATTTAAAAGAATTAAAACCCATAACTTTGATTGTTCTTTTTAAAGATCAATTAACATTCAATGACAGAAATAATAGATTTAAGCCAAGAAATTTACACGGGAATGCCTGTTTATAAGAGTTTGCCACAGGTAAACATTACCGTTCACAATACCCATGAAGAATGGGATGGCATCGAAAACCCAGAAACGAGTACACCCAGCGTCTATAAGATGGAATTGGGAGAACATACAGGAACACACGTCGATGCGATCAACCATATGGCAAAGGAGTATGAGGGGCAATCCATAGA
The DNA here is from genome assembly GCA_020631395.1 of Bizionia sp. Taxonomy (GTDB): domain Bacteria; phylum Bacteroidota; class Bacteroidia; order Flavobacteriales; family Flavobacteriaceae; genus JAHDHI01. The sequence goes on along the minus strand of JAHDHI010000041.1, from coordinate 9,103 downwards.
TACGATGCCTTTGTCCATGTTTTATACAGAAGGGATTTGCTTGGATTTTTCACACAAGGGATTAAAGGACTTGATAACATCTGAAGAAATAGAAGACGCTTGCAAAAAAGAAGCCTTGGAGATTAAAAAAGGAGATACTGTTTTATTGTACACCAATCACTATAGAAAACATTTTGAAACAGCAAACTGGGGGAAAGGACCTGGCATAACAATAGAAGCAGCTTGGTGGTTGGGAAATAGAGGGGTATCCGCATTTGGAGTGGAGACAATGTCCCCAGGTGTTCCAGGAGTTTCAAATAAAGAAGTACATAACATTTGTGGAGAACTGGGATTTACCCATTATGAGAATATGATAAATCTTCACCTACTTGTTGGAAGAGGTCGATTCAGGTTTATTGGATTGCCATTGAAAATAAGGGGAGGAACCGGTTCTCCAGTCAGGGCAGTCGCAATATTTGAAAAATAGACAAAGAAATTTAAAGATGAAGAAAATAAAACAATTAAAAGTATTGCAAGTGATCATATTGTCCTTGATGTTTTCATATTCATCTTGCGCACAGATAGAGGAAGTAAGAGTTGAAGTTCCAGAAACGGTTGGGGTGTCAAGTGATAGTTTGGATAAAATGAAAGCTCATTTCCATAAGTTGGTAGACGAAAGGCAAATTGCAGGCATCCAAACTGGAGTGATCAGAAAAGGAAAGTTGATACATTTCGATAGTTATGGCTATTCCAATTTGGAAACCAAGAAATTGCTTGAAGACAAAAGCATCTTTCGACTTTTTTCAATGACAAAACCAATAGTTTCAGTGGCATTGATGCAACTATACGATGAGGGAAAATTCAGTTTGGAAGATCCACTATACAAATACCTTCCAATGTTTGAAACGATGTATGTTCAAACAGGAACAGAAAAGGAATTGGCAAAGCATCCGATAAAAATAATAGACTTGCTTCGTCATACTTCGGGGTTTGGCTATGGAAGAGGTGACAATCAAGAATTGAATGAAGCGTATGGAAAGGCAAACTTGTGGCAAGCAGCTGCAAACGAGGAGTTTACTGAAAAGTTAAGTAAGCTTCCTTTGTATTTTGAACCAGGAACAGATTGGCATTATGGAGTCTCTACCGGCATCTGTGGTTATTTGATAGAAGTGTTGTCGGGGAAATCACTGGATGTCTACCTAAAAGAGCACATATTGGATCCATTGGGAATGCATGATACCCATTTTCAGTTGACTAAAGATAAAGTTGACAGATTCACGGTAAGCTATAGGTGGAATGGAGAACAATTGGTGGTATCCGAACAACCAGGAACAAGTAGATTTGTAGAAGAAGTTACCTTGTTCAATGGAGGAGGAGGCCTAGTGTCTACAACCTTAGACTATTTGAAGTTTTGCGAGATGTTGTTGAATGATGGTAGACACGATGACAAACAAATTTTAAAGACAGAAACATTGAACTCGATGTTTGCCGATCATTTGGCAGAAACAAGAAAACATAAGAAGAGATTGAGATTGCCGCCAGGAGAAGCAAGTTTTGGATTGGGGTTTGCAATAAAGGGAGACAGCCCAAAAGAGCTAAAAGAAGTGTATGGCTGGGGAGGAGCAATGGGTACCTATTTTAAGGTAGACACTAAAAATGATTTGGCTTATGTGTTGATGATTCAGTTGTCTCCATACAGGCAACTCGGCTTAAGACAATTGGTTCAAGATTATATCAATGCTTCGATAATAAAATGAAAACCAGATGAACTTGATAGCAAATATTTTAAAATGGATTTTGATTGTTCTATTTTTTCCATTGTCTTTGATATTCGTTGCGTATTACAAACAAAAAAAAGCAAAACGAGAATATTGGAAACAAGACCATGGCTAGATTGCCTCCTCTTTGAAATTCACTTTCCAACCAAGTCCAACCAGTTTGGCAGAACTCCTATTGTTTTCTAATTGATAGATCGTTGTGTTTATGCCAAATCACAGATGATTTCAGAATTTACTTTATGTACGCCATCAAACGGAATGATGGAAACCTTGCCTTTAAATAACTCATTGGCTCTTTCAGTTTCATAGTCCATCCGATCTGCATTGAGATATTCATCCTTCGTGCCATATACCAAGGACACTTTTGCATTAAGAAACTCAAAGTCCGAAGTAGTCAATTCTTTGGGGATACCGCCAGAATGCAATATCAAGCGTGAGCATTGCAATTTGCGTTTGGCAATGTAACGCATTGCAACACTTACCCCTTGAGAATATCCCAAGACATTCAACTTTAAATGACCAGGTATGTTTTCAGCTTTAAATACAGAATCGAAATACTGCATTACATTCTCGGTTTCCTTTGTCGTATTTTCTCTAGTCAACCAACTGGCACCAACATGTTTGAAAGTAACACCTTGATAGTACAAGCTTGGAGCCTGTGGAGCTACGACATAATTTTCGTTTGGATCCAAATTCTTGAAATACCTCAAGAAGTAACGACTTAAATGCCCCATTCCATGGCAAACGAACCAAATGGTCTTGGTGTTTTCCGTTAGGACATTTAAAGTAGAATAAGGCTTTGTAGTCGTATATGATATTTCTTTTTCCGTTGAATCCATTTTAGGCTTTGGTTTTGTATTTTTACTGCGTAAAGTTCAATAAATATTTACTACTATGCAATTATCCAAGGAAGGCGTTTTAGCGAAAGCAAATGCTATTTGTAAAAATACATTAATGGAAACTCTAAACATAGAGTTTGTCGATTTTGGCAATGATTTCGTCGTGGCAAGGATGCCTGTCAATGACAGAGTACACCAGCCTGACGGAGTTTTACACGGTGGAGCTACCGCAGCTTTGGCAGAAAGCGTTGGTAGCTTTGCATCACATTTGTTTTTGGATGCCGAGCATAGTGTGATTAGAGGCATAGAGATTACAGCCAACCATTTGAAAAGCGTGCGTGAGGGATATGTGTACGCCAAATCGACTTTTGTTCACAAAGGAAGGACTACGCAATTGTTGAACATTGACATAACGGATGACAATGACAACTTGATTTCTGTTTGTAAACTGTCCACCATTTCATTGCCTAAGAAGTGAGTATGACGCAAGACCATTTTTTTGATGAAATAGAATCACATTATAAGTCACATTTGCCTTTTGTAATGTATCGAAAGCCAGATGATGTTTCTGTCAAGGCCATGTTACAAGAGAATGACGAAGTGTACAATACGGAGGATTTCATTGAAAGTGGCTTTGTCTTTTCTCCTTTCGATATCGAAGAAGATACAATTTTGATACCTTTAAAAGAAACAGCATCCATTGAAGTCATATATGCTATGGATGACAAAGAGGTCTTTGAATCTTCAAGGGAATCAAAAAATAGATTAGACGACGAAAGTACTTTGGCAAAAAGGAAATCGCTGCATATGGATGTCGTAGCATCGGCGGTAAAGGCAATCAAAGAAGAAGTTGGGTTTGAAAAGGTTGTGATATCACGAGCAGAAACCATAAGAATATCAGGGACAGATCCGATACCGTTGTTTAAAAGACTATTGAATACCTATAACTCGGCATTCGTATATTGTTGGTATCATCCAAAAGTGGGACTATGGTTGGGAGCAACACCGGAAACATTGCTAAAGATGCAAGGAAGGCAACTTTCCACGATGGCTTTGGCTGGAACGCAGCAGTACAAAGGAACCGAGGAAGTTGTTTGGCAAGACAAGGAAAAGACGGAACAACAATTGGTAACGGATTTCATCGTGGGCAACCTTCAGCCTTCGGTAGAAGGGTTGAGTATTGGCAAGACCAAGACCATAAAGGCAGGAAGCCTGTTGCATTTGAAAACGGAATTGAGAGGGCGTTTGTCAGCTAGCACTAAAAGCATCAGATCGGTATTGTTGGCACTGCATCCAACACCAGCAGTTTGTGGAATGCCAAGGGAGAGGGCAAAACAATTTATATTAAATCACGAGGAGTACGACCGTGAATTCTATACTGGTTTTTTGGGAGAGCTCAACCTCAAAGAAAAAAAAAGTAGAAACAACAACCGTCGCAATGTGGAAAACAATGTATATGGATCCGTAAGGACGGTGTCGAATCTATTCGTGAATTTGCGATGCATGCAATGTAAGAATGATGAAATCTTACTCTATGTTGGAGGAGGAATCACAAAAGATTCCATCCCTGAAAATGAATGGGAAGAGACAGTCAATAAAACGACCACCATAAAAAACATCTTATAATATTTTGTATTTTCGCGGTAAGATTTAATCTTATATGAAATACCCTGATATTCCGTTGGCGCAGACAGTCATTGCTCTTTGCAAGGCCAAAAACATAAAACACATCGTATTATCCCCAGGCAGTAGAAATGCTCCTTTGACCATAGGTTTTACAAGAGACCCTTTTTTCGATTGTTATAGCATTGTAGACGAGCGTTGTGCAGGTTTTTTTGCACTGGGAATAGCTCAACAGAACAAGACTCCGGTAGCTGTAGTGTGTACGTCCGGGAGTGCCCTTCTCAATTACTATCCCGCAGTTTCGGAAGCTTTTTACAGCAATGTGCCATTGGTTGTGCTATCTGCGGATAGACCACGATTTTTGATAGGAATAGGAGATGGGCAAACGATAAACCAGGAAGAGGTCTACAAGAATCATATTCTATGTTCAGCCAATTTGAAATTGGATTTAAAGGATAAGAAGAATTTGGATGATTCTGCTGAAGAATTGCCAATCATAAAAAGTTTGGAGAATAGACTCGAAAGATATCTTGGCCTCCAACAAACGATTCAACAAGAAAATGAAGAGCGTATAAATGTTGCTTTGAATGTAGCCATACTTCAAAATGGACCAGTACACATAAATGTCCCTTTTGATGAGCCATTGTATGAAATGGTAGAAGAATCATCGGTAAACCCAAAAGTGGTCCCTGTTGCAATTCCAGAAATGGAAACAGAAGACTACGATGCTTATGCCGAAATATGGAACAAATCCAAGCGTAAACTCGTTCTTGTTGGAGTAAATGGACCAAATGAAGTAGAGCAACGTTTTTTGGATGTTCTGGCAGAAGATGAAAGTGTCGTGGTATTGACGGAAACGACGTCCAATCTACATCACGATTCATTTTTTACAAGCATCGACAAGTTGATTGCTCCTTTGACCGAAGCAGATTTCAATGATTTGAAACCAGATTTGCTTCTAACCTTTGGAGGCTTGGTCGTATCAAAAAAAATAAAGAGATTCTTAAGGGATTATCAACCTTTGCACCATTGGCATGTGGGAAACAATCGAGCCAATGATACTTTTTTCATATTGAGCAAACACTTTAAGATGTCGGTGAACCATTTCTTTTCCAGTTTCTTCAAAAAGGTCGACAGTACTCAAAGCAATTACAATCCGCATTGGCAAGCGATAATGAAGTTGAGGAGAGAAAGACATGAAACCTATGTAAATGGTATCTCTTTCTCGGATTTCAAAGCTTTCGATTTGTTATTGAAATCCATTCCAGACAATAGCATGTTGCAAATGGGTAATAGCTCTGCAATTCGCTATATGCAATTGTTCGACATAAACAAAACCCTTCAGGTTTTTTGCAATCGAGGAACAAGTGGTATAGATGGAAGCACCAGCACAGCCATAGGAGCAGCCACGACTACAGACAAGCAGACCGTTTTCATTACTGGAGATTTAAGTTTTTTCTATGACAGCAATGCCTTGTGGAACAATTACATTCCTGACAATTTTAGAATCATTGTGATAAACAATGGAGGAGGAGGGATTTTCAGAATCTTGCCAGGACATAAGAATACCGAGAATTTCGATACATATTTTGAAACGAAACACCAATTGAATGCTTCACACTTATGTGACATGTTTGGCTTCGAGTACGAAAATGCTTCCAATGCAAGTGAATTGTCTTTGGTCTTGAAACGATTTTATTTAAAATCGAATGCTCCCAAACTACTGGAAGTATTTACCCCATGCAAAGAGAACGATACGATCTTGTTGGAATATTTCAAAGCATTAAGATAAGCTTCGTCGGGATTATGTGCTTTTAGCCGATTTTTAGTTTAAAAAATATTTTATTGAAAAAAATATTGGTTCAAAAATATTGTATATTTAAAGATAAATAATAACTAAAAACCAAAGACATTATGAGCAAACGTGACGATCTTATCGTAAAATACGCATCGGATTTAAAAGATAAATGTGGTGTAAATCCAGATATGGATTTTTTAACCAAAGTAACCATTGGTTGTGGACCATCCATATACAATAAGGACTCGGCTACAGTATCGGGTACTGACGATTCTGAGTTGGCAACAGTAAAAAACAATTTTTTGATTAAAAAATTGGGATTGTCGGATAGTGCAGATTTAGATAAGGCGATAGATGGCGTTATAGAAAAATATGGACGCTCCAATAAAAACAAATATAGAGCAGTAGTATATTATTTACTGGCTAAACACTTTAAAAAAGAATCGGTTTACAAATAAGAAAGATCAATTTGAAATTATATGAAAAAGCGTTGCAACATTAAGTTGTAACGCTTTTTTTATATTGTTACCTTTGCAAAATGATAAATATAGGCGAATACAATACTCTAAGAATTTTAAGAGATACAGAACCAGGATTGTTTCTTGGGGATGCAGATGAAAACGAAGTGTTATTACCTAACAGATATGTTCCGGAATATTTCGAAATAGGGGATTCCATTGAAGCTTTTATTTATTTGGACAATGAGGAACGTATAATTGCCACTACCGACAAACCATTTGTGACAAATGGAGAATTTGCTCTCTTGAGATGCAATGACGTTACAAATTATGGCGCCTTTTTGGATTGGGGTTTGGTAAAAGAACTGTTTTGTCCATTTAAGGAACAAGCTTTCCCCATGAAAAAGGGAGGTTGGTACCTGATACATTGTTATTTGGATGAAAAAACAGAGCGTTTGGTAGCCTCCAGCAAAACCAATAGATTTTTAAGCAATGCCGAATTGACCGTATCGGAATTTGATGAGGTGGATATAATAATCTCTCATCCTAGTGACATAGGAATGAATGTTATTGTAAACAACAAACATTTTGGCTTGATCTACAAGGACAATATTTTTCAAGATCTAAGCATTGGGGATACTTTGAAAGGAATCGTTAAAAAGATACGCCCAGGAAATAAAATAGACATTGCACTAGGACAAATTGGTTATAGGAACATAGAACCGAACGCGGATTTGATAATGAAGGCATTGGAGGATAATTCTGGATTTATCCCACTACATGACAAATCCTCACCCGAAGCCATCAAAGAACAGCTCCAGATGAGTAAAAAGAATTTCAAGAAAGCTATCGGAACCTTATATAAGAAAAAGTTCATTACAATAAAGGAAGACGGAGTCTACTTAAAATAATTTTGCTTTTAGATCTTTGGAAATTGCATCTTTATGTACCATGATGGATATTGTCTTTAGTTTCATATAAGCTTCACTTATATAAATGTAACCATCATTGGCAACATACTCGGCATTTTTACCCCAAGAGTTTTTTACCTTGTAGTATTTGTTTCCTTTTTGATCTTTCAATGCTCCTGTGATGTGCATTAAATGATCATCTGTAGTATTGTAGTTCTCAAATTCCTGTTGTCTCAATTCAGGAGTAACGATCACTTCGGTAACGATGCTAGTCATAGCTTCGACATTCTTGCTTTTGTCCTTTGGGATGACAGCGACACCATGTTTGGATGAAAATGTCTTTTCACTGACGTCACAATCCAGTTCTACGGTATATCCGTTTTTCAAGGCATTGTCAATGGTAGAGATCAGGTCGTTTAAACCGATGTTGTAAAAACTCCCATTGGAGAAGTTGTCAGGAATGTTTAGTATAAATTCTGAATACATTGGCTTGTGAGTAAAACTCGTAAGGCTTACATAATCCTCAGGCTTGATTTTTGTCATGGCCAAAAACGATTGAGGAGTATATTCTTTACCTTCATAATTGAAAGATGTAACCTTTTTACCTAAATACACATCCAAGATGCTTTCTGTCACTTCCTTCCATTTTGGAGATAAATGCTTTGCAGGTTTATCGATATATACAGAAAGAACACTTTTTAATACTGCTATCATTTCTGAGTGGTTATGACGTGTAGCATCCTCTTCCAAACCAGAAAAGGAACTTAAAGGTACTAATCCATGTTCCGAAACGCTATTCATCACATCATGAGCCAAACCACCTTCGCTAAATTGAGTCTTACCTTGTCTCATCACATAATTCCAAGCTTTTTTTGGGTAGGTCTGCCTAACGTTGTACATTTCCGATAGGTCAATTTTTTTTCCAGTCAATCGGATGATTTCACTTTCTAGAAATGAGGAAGTGGAGAAACTCCAACAAGTACCTGTACTGCCTTGACTTATCACATCTGTGGCATCCAAGTCGACCATTTTTTTAAATTCATATTCTTGAGAGAAGGAGTTTATCGAAATAAACAAAAAAAGCGTAAGGAAAATATTTTGTTTCATAGTTAAGGGTTTAAAAAATTTGAAACGCTAAAATATGAAAAAAGAAGAAAATAAAACCGAATCCCCTATGCTTATGTGCTTTTTGTCTTGTTTTTAACGTAAGCTTGCTCTTTGGCCCAATCTATGGCATCGTACAAGTCTTTGAAATGTTCTGCTACGGTTGATAAGAAGAATTTTTCCAAAATGGCATTTATCCAACCTCTTTCAGTATATGTTACTATTGCATAGCCACTTATGAAATAGTTGTTTCTGAAGAATTTCAACCAGTCCGAAGGATTTACCTCGTACTTGTTGACTCTGTTGGATATATAGCAAATGGAAGAGTCTTCACCATAATGTTTTATGGCTGCCTCTATAATGTCCTGAGCTGATTCCCATGTATAGATTACTCCTTCATTTATTTCGGCGATTATGAAGTCCTTGAAAAAGTAGTAATTACCATTATCCGAGACAAACAGATCCTCTATTTGATCGGCAAGATTGGAGTTTTCAATTTTCATTCAAGTAAATGTAAAAGATAGCACTTAGGGAATGCCTTTGATTAAAGATATATTATTTTTTATTTTCTAGTTAAAGGTTAAAACCCTGCAATTTCATTGCAGTTACTTTA